>JASHVH010000404.1 GCA_030039575.1 Acidimicrobiales bacterium
GTCCCTATTTGCTTCAGGGTCTCGAGGTATTGCAGGGTCATGGTCGTTTTGTCCACGTTCCCGGCTACTTCAAGGATCCGGCTCAGCGCGGCAGCGAAACCCTGGGCGCGAAGCTCGGCCGACTGGCGCTCGCCTTCGGCCTCGAGGATGGCCGACTGCTTTTCGCCTTCGGCCACCGTGATCGAGGCCTGCTTCTGCCCTTCCGCTTCGGTCACGAGAGCTCGCCGGGCCCGTTCCGCTCCCATCTGACGGGTCATGGCCTCGAGGACAGCCGGGGGCGGCTTGATCTCCCTGACTTCGACGTTGGTCACCTTGACGCCCCACCGTTCCGTCACGTCGTCCAGCTTCGCCCGGAGGACGTCGTTCATTTCCTCCCGCTTGGAGAGGACGTCGTCCAGGGACATGTCGCCCACTACCGAACGCAGCGTGGTGGACGCGATATTGATGCCGGCGCCCTTGAAGTCCTGGACGGCCAAGACGGTCGTGAGAGGGTCGAGCACCTTGTAGAAGATGATGAAGTCGATGGCGATGGCGGCGTTGTCCTGGGTGATCGCCGTTTGGTGCGGGATCTCCAGGTACTGCTCTCGCAGGTCCACCCACGAAATGCGGTCCGTGATCGGGTTGATGACGATCAACCCCGGGCCCCTTGCCCCGCTGGCGCGACCCAGACGGAACAGGACCACCCGCTGGTATTCGCGCACCACCTTGATGGAAACGGCCGCGAGGACTACTGCGGCCACGAGCACGATTGCGATTACGACCAGTAAGGCGATCACTGCTCCTCCTTTTCTTGGGTTGTAGAACCCAGGGTGTCTGGCCCCGGGATGTCCCCCGCTTCTGACCACACCAGCAGGCGCAGGCCTTCCACTTTCACCACGTGGACGGGTGCGCCCGCCGGGAGTGCCCCGCTGAGGGACTGTGCTGTCCAGGTCTCGTTGTTCACCCGCACGATGCCGGCCGGTGCCATTGCGCTCAAGGCGGTGCCGCTGGCCCCGACGAGCGCTTGGGCCCCGACCGGAGTGCCAGGGGCGTGCCGGTAGGCGATCGCCGGCACGACGAGCACCGCCGCTACGACTGCGCTCATGAATGCCAACACCGCCAGCACCCAGGCCGCCGCCGACGCCCAGCTGCCCGCCGACACCGTTAGCGCCCACGCCCCGGCCAGGACGAGGACAGGAAGAGGGACGAACCAGCCGTGGCCACCGGCATGGAACCCGAGGACGATCACCCCCACGACGGCGAGGACGAGGATCGTACCTACTATCCACGGCAGGGCACCGCTAGCCAGGACCGACACCAGCACCACGGCACCGATTACGAGCCCTAGCGCGGCCAACACCCCGGTGACGAAAAGTCTTCGGGCCAGGGCCAGGTGGCGCAGCTCAGGCGCTTGCGCCCCAGTCGTTTTTTGGAGCAGCGCCGAGGCGGCGGCCGAAGCGCGCTCGTTTAGCTCGCCTAACTGAAGGTGAGACCGCAGATGCTCTTCGCTCATTCTGACGACCTCCGATCCGTTTCTAACCCAAGTTTACCCGCCAGAGCGACCCGACCGTTATGCAGGTGCACACGTACCGTCGACACCGAACAGCCCAGGATGGCGGCTATCTCGTCGTCGGACCGGTCCTCCAGGTAACGCAATGCCAGCACCTGTGCCTGACGCCGGGGAAGCGAACGCACAGAGCGCCAGAAGTCGGCGTCCGTGGGCTCGAGCGGGGTCGACCACCTGGGCGACCGCGCCGCCAGACGAGCGAGAGCCCTGGCCTCGGCGCCCAGCCGCCGGGTGAAGGAAACGCTCATGTTCGCCACTACCCGGCGCACGAACGCGCCCGGGACTTCGTACACCGACACTCGCGCCCAGTTGCGGTGGGCAACCAGGAACGCGTCTTGAGCGAGCTCCTCGGCTACGGCGGCCCTGCCGGTCAGGGCGTAGGCGAGCGCCACGACGGAGCGGTACTCGCTCTGGTAGAAAGCGGCGAAGTCCTCGCTAGTTCGAGCGAGGCTTCCGGTCACGCCGTCCGGCGCCTGGCCCACGACCCCCGTCGTCTCTCTGAGATCGCTCGTCCGAGCGGCCGGCTTGACCGGCACGGTTATTGTCACCAACATCACGTTTAAACACGAACCACGCGCCTTGTTTGTTTACCCCGGCCGGCCATAGTGACCGGTCCGGTCCTGGGAGGCTCGCCCGGTGCCGGCGGCCGGTGCTGGCGGCCGGTGCTGGCGGCCTGTGCTGGCGGCCGGTGCTGGCGACCGGTGCTGGCGACCGGTGCCGGCGGCCTTGACGGCGGGTGCGCCTCCCGTGTCACTCGGTCTTCGAAAACTCCGCGATGGCCACGCCCATCATGGTGAGGCCCATTGCGGCGACGATGCCCAGCGAGAGGCCGACCGGCACCGGCCAGCTGCCCCACGTGACTGCGGGCGCCAGCTTCTCCACCACATGGTCCGGGAGATCCAGGTGGCTGAAGACCGCCTCGCGCATAGGCCCCACGACATATGTGAGCGGGTCGATCCTGGTCAGCACGCTCAACCAGGACGGCAGCCCATTGAGCGGGTACAGCGCCCCGGACAGGAAGAACAGCGGTAGGACGAGAATCTGGGTGAGGGCCATGAAGGCCTGGAACGTTTTGATCCTGGCCGCCATCATGACCCCGAACGCGGTCAGGGTGAAGGCCAGCAGGAGCAGTTCGCCGATAAGCGTGAGGAACAGCACCGCGTTGTAAGGCACGTGCGCGAACCCGGCCAAGGCCAAGAACACGAAGCCCTGGAAAGTCGCGATGGTGGCACCACCAAGGCACTTGCCTACCACCAGGGAACCGCGGTTGACCGGTGCCACCAGCATCTCGCGAAGGAAGCCGAACTCACGGTCCCACACGATCGAGCCGGCCGAGAAAATGGCCGTAAACAGGACCGACATGGCCAGTACACCCGGGTAGATAAAGGTCTTGAAGTTCACGTCCGACGGCAGGCCGTGGTTGGCTAAGGTTGACAGCCCGGTGCCGATGACGAAGAGGAACAGGAACGGCTGGACCAGCGAAGTGATGGCCCGCAGACGGTCGCCTCGGAACCGGATCAGCTCCCGTTGCCATACGATCGACGCCGCCCTGACGTCGTGGCGGAGCCCGTGCTCGGGCAGGGCCACCCTGATCTCGCTGACCAGCTCCGCTTCGGTCGCGGTGCCTAGAGGGCTCTGGGTTACCTGTGTGGCCATGTTCATCGCCTCCCCGCCCGAAAGCGTTGCGCCATTTGGCGCATCGCGTCGGTGCTCGAAGCCTCGGCGTCTCGTATGGTGCTGCCGGTATAAGACATGAAGACGTCGTCCAGCGAGGGACGGGAAACGCTCACCGAACTGATGGGCACGTTCAGTTCGGAAAACAGGCGAGGGACGAACTCCTCGCCTGATGCAACGGAAAACGTGACCGCGCCATCGTGGATGGCGGCTTCGATCCCGAACCGCTCGGCTAATGCGGCGATGGCCGCCGGGTCGTCGGCGGTATGGATCTGCACCCGGTCTTTGCCCACGCTCGCTTTCAGTTCCGCCGGAGTGTCGATGGCTACGATCTGGCCATGGTCGATAATGGCGATGCGGTCACAGTTTTCGGCCTCGTCCATGTAGTGCGTCGTAAGGAAGATCGTGATGTCCTCACGTTTCTTGAGGCCGTTGATGTAGGCCCAAATTGACGAGCGCGTCTGCGGGTCGAGGCCGACCGTCGGCTCGTCCAGGAACAGCACGTGCGGCGCGTGCAACAACCCCCGGGCAATTTCCAACCGGCGCTGCATCCCGCCGGAAAACGTGCTGACCAAGCCGTCCTTCCTATCCCAGAGGCCCACCATGTCCAGCACCTGGCGCATCCTCGGCTCGACGGCGTCCGGCGGCACAGCATAGAGGGCAGCGTGGAAGCGGAGGTTCTGCTCTGCAGTGAGGTAAAGGTCCAGAGTGGTGTCCTGGAAGACCAGGCCGATCATGCGGCGGACCTTGTCCGGCTCGGTGCTCGTATCGAGGCCAGCGACCGTGGCGCTACCCGAGGTCGCTTTGGCCAAGGTGCACAGGATCTTGATCGTCGTCGTCTTGCCGGCCCCGTTGGGCCCGAGGAACCCGAACGTCTCCCCCCGCTTTACTTCGAAGTCGATCCCGCGGACGGCCTCGATCTCCCCATACCGCTTGGTCAGGCGGGACACGGATATCACCGCGTCGCCCCCGCCGCCGTTGGTACGGAGCGAGGCCTCCCCCAGGTCTTCCCCAGCCATGGTCACGCCGTCAGACTACCTCCGTCCCCGAAGTCAGCTGGCCCGCCGGCGCTGCTCTTCCGGCGGCTTAGGATCGGTCCTCAAAACCCTCGACAGAAGGAGACGAGATGACGATCGCAGTAGGTGACCGGATCCCCGATGTGCAGCTCAAGATGATCACCGATCACGGGATCGAGACTGTCAGCAGCGCAGACGTGCTCGGCAAGGGCCGGGTCGTGCTGTTCGGCGTACCGGCGGCGTTCAGCCCCACGTGTTCTGATGTGCACCTGCCCGGCTTCGTCTCCCACGCCGACGAGATCCTCGGTCACGGTGTGGACCGCATCTTCTGCGTGTCCGTCAACGACCCTTATGTGATGGGGGCGTGGGCTCGCTCTCAGGGGGTGGGCGACAAGGTGACCCTGCTGGCGGACGGCAACGGCGACCTGGCCAGGGCCATGGGGCTCGAGATCGACCTTTCCCGCGGCGGGCTGGGGACCCGCAACAAGCGGTACGCGGCAGTGATCGAGGACGGCATTGTCACCGCCCTCATGCTCGAAGAAGCCACTGGCCTGGAGGTGAGCTCGGCGGAGGCGGTGCTGACAAGTCTGAGCTGAGCCCGGTCCCGATAAACGCCGGTCCCATCGGCCTTACGGCACGGCGCACGCCCGTCGGGCTCGTGAGGCCTGGCTACTCGCTCTTGAGCCAAAACGGGCACCCCGATGTTCCGGGGTGCCCCTGGTTTACCGCCGGCACCACCGGACGATACGTGTCCACCACGGTCCGTGGCAGTCCACCTGGCGCGAAGGCCGCGTCGACAAGGCCTGAGTATCGTGCCATGCTAAAGCTCCATTTGACCCTCGAACTGGCCGACGGCAAACCGGCTGACGGCTCGGTCCAAAGAACCCTTCCTCGGGGGCCCCGCCGTAGGCGGCGGGGCAGAGGTGCTAGTCATGAACGATTTCTACAACCCGCCGACCAACCTCCCACCCGGTCCGCACGCGGGCCGGTCGCCGCGTGCAGGCGCGACCACGGCCGGGCTGAGCGAGAGCTCCACGGTCCCCCGTTGGCCTACCGCCAGGCTCCCGGTGACCCATGAACCGTCACGCGCGGCGCGCAACGGCCATAACGGGTTGGCCGGGTTGGCCGGGTTGGCCGAGGTGCCCGAGGACACCGACGGCGCCCTAGCCGAATTGCCGAGCTTGTTGGCCCGCTCGGCGAGCGGCCTCGAGTTCATTTACAAGACGCTCGACCTCGTCGCCGCCCGGTACCGCCTGCAAGACCTGGTCGTAGTCGTGGCTCAACCGGACAAACCCCAGGTCTTCCGCCTGGGCAGAGCGCCATTGGGCGCCGAACCCTGGCCGCTCCCCGCCTATTTGGGTGCCGCCCTCACCGGGCAGGAGGGGCTGTACGCCGACCCGCCCGTCGTCGGGCCGATCGCCGCTGCCTGTGTGACCAGCCTGGTCGAGCTGGCGTTGCGGCTGGACTTGCTCGTGCACGACGCCAGCCACGACGCCCTGACCGGATTGCTCAACCGTCGCAGCTACGAGCTCCTGTTCCGCCAGGCGGTCAGCCGTGCTCGCCGTTATGGCTGGCCGTTCGCCCTCGTCCTGCTGGACCTCGACAACTTCAAGGTCGTGAACGACCACCACGGCCATGCCGCCGGCGACGCCGCGCTGCAAGCCGTCGGCGCGGAGCTGCGGGCATCACTGCGCAGCGGCGACGTAGCCGCCCGTCTGGGTGGGGACGAGTTCGCCCTGCTCGTGGTGGGGGTGGACAACGTCGCCACCCTGTCGCCCCTGCTCGGGCGCCTGACCAAGGCGCTGGAGCGTTCCGTCCCCGAAACCAACGTGTCCTTCTCCGTGGGGGTGGCGTGCTTCCCCTCCGACACCGATGACCCTGACGCGCTGACGGCGTTGGCTGACGCCAGGCTTTATGCCGCCAAGGCGGCCATGGAGTACCGCTAGCCGTGAACGAAGCACTGGAACTGGAACTGCGCCAGCTCCCCGGGGTGTTGTTCGTCTCGTTTTCGGAAGCTGACGGCACCACCCACATAGAGCTGGTGGCCACGCCGCCGAGCGGGCACGGCAAAGTCCGTGACGAGGCCGCCCGCGCCGCCGTCAACCACCTCGAGGGGCC
>JASHVH010000405.1 GCA_030039575.1 Acidimicrobiales bacterium
GCTGGCCGCCCGACAAGGCCCCCCGGCGGAGCGGTCGGCCGCCCTGGCCGAGGCGCTGGGGCTGTGGCGGGGCCCGGCCCTGGCCGGGGTCAGCTGCGACGCCCTGGCCGGCGAGGCGGCCCGGCTGGAGGAGCTGCGCATGGCCGTCCTCGAGCGGCGCATCGAGGCGGACCTGGCCCTCGGCCGCCACCACGGGCTGGTGCCCGAGCTGGAGGCCCTGGTCCACGACCACCCTTTGCGGGAGGGGTTGCGGGGCCAGCTCATGGTGGCCCTGTACCGCAGCGGCCGCCAGGCCGACGCCCTGGCTGTTTACCGCCAAGGCCGGGCCGTGCTGGCCGAGGAGCTCGGCATCGACCCCGGCCCCGCCCTCCAAGGCCTCGAGGTGGCCATCTTGCAGCAGGCACCCGAGGTCGCTGCTCCTCACGTGGCACCCGAGGGGCCAGGCCCTCGAGGCGAGCAGGCCAACCAGCCCGAGCCGCGGCGGCACAACTTGCCCCAGCTGCTGTCGAGCTTCGTCGGCCGGGAGGCCGAGATGATGGCCCTGGGCCGCCTCGTCCAGGCCCACCGTCTGGCCGTGGTGGTAGGGCCGGGCGGGGTGGGCAAAACCCGGCTGGCCCTCCAGGTGGCCGCGGGCCAGCTTGAGCGCTTCGAGGACGGGGTGTGGCTGGTGGAGCTGGCCGCGCTCAGGAACCCCGACCTGGTGGCCACCGCCGTCGCCGACGCCCTCGGCGTCCGCGAGCAACCGGGGCGGCCGGTCCTGGCCACGCTCCTGGACGCCCTCGGCCACCATGACTGCCAGCTCGTCCTGGACAACTGCGAGCACCTCGCCGCTGGCTGCGCCAACGTGGTCGAGGCGTTGTTGCAGGGCTGCCCGGGCGTTCACGTGCTGGCCACCAGCCGGGAGCCGCTCGGGGCCGAAGGTGAGCAGGTGTTCCGGCTGGGCCCCCTATCAACTCCGGGCAGCGGCGAGGGGGTGCTTGAACCCGCGCAGTTAGCCAAGTGCGATGCCGTGGCCCTGTTCGTGGAACGGGCGGCGGCCCAGCGCCCTGGCTTCGTCCTGGACGGCTCCACGGCGCCGGCCGTCGCGGGGATATGCGCGCGCCTCGACGGCATCCCTTTGGCCCTAGAGCTGGCCGCCGCTCGTCTGCGGTCCATGTCGGCCCACGACCTCGAAGCCAGGTTGGCGGACCGGTTCGCAGTCCTGACCGGCGGCAGGCGCACGGCGCCGCCCCGCCACCAGACCTTGGAGGCCCTTGTCGGGTGGTCCTACGACCTGCTCAGCCCGGCCGAGCAGGCCGTGTTCGCCCGCCTGTCGGTGTTCGCCGGCGGGTGGCGCCTTGACCAGGCGGAGCAGGTCTGTGCCGGGGCGACGGTGGCGACGGCCGAAGTGGCGGGTCTCGTGGCCGCGTTGGTGGACAAGAGCCTGGTCGAGGTGGAGCCCGCCGGGCGTGCCGCTCGCTACCGGCTGCTGGAGACCGTACGCCAGTACGCCCACGACCGCTTGGTCGAAGCCGATCAGGCAGATCGCACCGCCCGCGCCCACGCCCGGGCCTACTTGGCCCTGGCCGAAGAGGCCGCCCCTCACCTGATTGGCCGGGCCCAGGCCGAATGGTTGGTGCGCGTAGACGAAGACCTTGACAACATCCGTGTGGCCGCCGCCACGCTATTAGCCGCCCCGGACGGGGCTGAGGAGGCCCTCCGCCTGGTCAGGGCCCAATGCTGGTACACAGATCTGCGCCCTCGTTACAGCGAGGATCTCGAACTGGCTGAGGCCGCTTTAGGCATGCACGGGGCCGACGCTCCCACCCCGCTGCGGGCCCAGGCCCTCGTAACCCTGCTCAGCCTCAAGGACAGGACCGGGGACCTGACCATGGTGCGCACCCGAGCCGACGAAGGTGTGGCTATCGCCCGGGCCCACGGTGACCGCCCGACCGTCGTCGAGCTCCTCATCTATCGCATTTACTTGGAATATTGCCAGGGCAACCAGTCGCCCGAGGTCGCGGCCGTGGCGCGCGAATGCATCGAGCTGGCCCGCCAATGCGGCGACCCCCACCTCGCCGGGCGCGCATTGTCCGTTGCCACGACCGTCTTCCGGCCTCATGAGGCCTTGGAGTACAACCAGCAAGCGGTGACACTGTTCCGAAGCACGGGGGACCGGCACTGGCTCTCCATCGCCCTCAACAACCTCTCCCGCAAAGAGATCGAAGTGGGCGACCTGGCCGCCGCCAAGGCTCATCTAGACGAAGCCATCGACATGAGCGAGTCGTTGAGCGCCGATAACGGCAACCTGGGCCTCCTGCATTTCAACTCCGGCATGGTGGCCGTCCTGGCAGGAGATACGGGCGATGCGTCCGCTCACTTTTCCGCCTCTTTCGCCGTGACCGAGAGGGTGGGCGACCGGCGCACCCAAGCTCTGTCGGTCTTTGGGTTTGCACGGTGCGCGTCCGCTAACGGGGACGGGGACAGGGCGGCGGCGTTATACGGCATGGCGCGGGCCATCAGTGAACAGCTGGGACAAGCACCGCCCTCTATGGAGATCACCATTACCGAAAGCGATTTGCGCAAGTTGCGGGAAGAGCTGGGGCCCGAAGCTTTCGAGCACGCTTTCAGCTCTGGAGCCCAGTTGGCTAAGACCTGGTGGCAGGCGGACAGCAGGACGCGAGCGGCCACCATCGCTGCCCCCCTACCGCCCGTCGATGTCGTCCTCTCGTAAGAGACCCTCCAACAGCACCTGGCTGTCCCCAGGGCGCTCACAAAATCTGGCGCCGCCGACTGTTAGTGGCCAATCAGAAGTAACTGAGCCCCTGAGCCAGTTGTAAAGCGTGCGCCAGCATGGAAGCGCAGAAGTCCGCTCGGCCCTGTTCCCAAGCCGTGCAGGCCATTTCGAGGGCTGACTCGAGCTCGTCGGGGAGCTGCTGCTGAGCGGGCTCCAGCATCTGGCGCGCCGCCGAGACGGCGTGGGCGATCTGCCCTTCCGAAAGGCAGGCGGCGACAAGGGGCCAAAGGTGGACCCAGTCGAAACAAAAATCGGCTCCAAATGGTGGCCGTTCCAGCGTTGGGATCTCGTTCGCCAGCGCGACGACGTCCTTGGGACGGCCCTCCTTCCAAGCCAACCAGGCCAGGAACGACCTGATCGACCTCGAGTAGTCTGCATAGCCCGCAGCCTCCGCCGCCGCCTCCGTCCGGGGGACCAGAGCACGAACCGCCTCAACGTCGTGACGCCGCACGGCGACCAAGGTCAGGCAGGCCACGCTCACCGAGCTCAGGAACACGACGGACGTGCGCTCCGCCATCGTCAACGACTGCTCCAATTGCACCTGGGCTTCGTCCAAGTCGCCCCGCAAGAACAGGTACCAACCGAGGAGGAACGTGGCATTGCACAGAGCCACCTGGTCGTCGCCTTGCTCAGCGGCTGCGAGGCTCAGGCGGACATTGGCGATGACCTCTTCATCCACCCGGTTGCGCTGCTGGCTGGCTCTCTGCCGGGCCAGGAGCCAATAGAAGGCATGCTTTCGTGCTGGTTTCCCTTTGGCTTCGACCACGGGCCGGGCTACTTGCAGGGCCGCCAGAGCTAGCTCGGGCTCGCCACGCTCGATGTTGAGGAGGGCGCGGCCCTCCAAGATGACCTGCAACCAAAGGTCGGCCCACTCTTCGTCCTCGTCCTGCGCATGCTCGGCCAGGAGGCGTTCGGCCTCGTCGTACGCCTCGACGGCCGCACAGTAACGCCGGTCGGCA
>JASHVH010000406.1 GCA_030039575.1 Acidimicrobiales bacterium
CCGGCCTCGGACGAGCCCGCCACCTTGGCCGCTATGCAAGATGCGGGCATGGACGTCGCCCGCCTGCCTTTGGCGCACGGGTCGATCGACGACGCCGTCCAACGGCTGCGCCGCGTGCGCAGGGCCGCCCCCGAGGTCGGCATCCTCGTCGACCTGCCCGGCCCGAAGATCCGTACTACCCCGTTCCCTGAAGGTGGCGTCTCCTTGTTGACCGGTAGCCAGGTGGTGCTGTGCCCCCACCCGCTTGCCCCCCGCAGCAACGCCGAAGTTATCGGCGTGTCGGTGCCGGAACTGGTCGAAACCCTGCAGGAGGGCGACCGGGTCGCCCTCGGCGACGGCGGAGTGGCGCTCATTGCCGAGGAGCGTGACGGCAGTTCCATGAAAGTCAGGGTTATCGCCGGGGGCAAGGTGCAGGGCCGGCCCGGTGTCACCGCCCCGGCGGCCAGGCTTTCCCTCACGACGCCCACGCCCGAAGACATGGAGCGCCTTGAGGTCCTGCTGGAGGAAGGCATCGAGAGCGTCGCCGTTTCTTTTGTGCGCTCTGCCCCCGACCTCGAGGTGGTCCGGGCCGTCGCCGGCCAGAGCGTGCTCGTTTGCGCCAAGATGGAGACCCCCGAGGCCATCGAGGACATGGAGAACATCCTGCGGGTGAGCGACACGGTCATGGTCGCCCGGGGCGACCTCGGCGTCCGCGTTGCCCTCGAGGAAGTGCCGCACATCCAAAAGCAGCTCATCCTGTCGGCGGTGGCCTGGGGCCGGCCCGTCATCACGGCCACCCAGATGCTCGAGTCGATGATCAACTCCCCGGTGCCGACCAGGGCCGAAGTGGCCGACGTGGCCAATGCCGTGTTCGATGGGACGAGCGCAGTGATGCTGTCAGGCGAGACCGCCATCGGGGTGGACCCGGTCTGCGCGGTGGCGACCATGGCCCGCATCGCCAGACGGGCTGACATGGAGTTCGACAGTTACCAGTGGGGGCGCAACCTCCCGGCGCAGCACTTCGCCTCGGAGGGCGCCGTTGGCGCCAAGATAACCGCGGCCATCGGGGCGGCGGCATGGCGCGCCGCGCTCGACGAGAAGGCCGCGGTCATAGTGGCCTGTACGAACACCGGGGCCACCGCCAGGGCGATCGCCCGGTTCCGGCCCGCGGCGCCCATCGTGGCGGCCACGCCGTACGAGTACACTGCCCGGCAGCTCACCACGAGTTGGGGGGTGGACACCGTCTTGGTGCCCGAGGCCAAGTCGACAGACGAGGCGGTGAACTTCGGCGTGCAGGCCGTGTTCCAGCGGGGATATGTGAAGCCTGGGGACATAGTGGTGGTGCTGGCGGGTTCGCTGCACGACCCCGAACCGGTGACCGACACCTTGCGGATAGTGCGCATTTACTAAAAGAAGCCCCGGGGCACTGTGACAGCTGGGGAGGTCCCGGCCGCCGGCGATGTCGGGGCCGAGGCGCCGGGGCCCCCGTGTGTGTTGTCTGTCATCGTGCCGACGCGGAACGAGGCCCCCAACGTCGAGCTCCTCGAACAGCGCTTGAGCGCCGCCCTTGCCGGCACGTCCTGGGGCTGGGAGCTGATATTCGTCGACGACTCCGACGACTCGACGCCGCAGGTGGTGCAAGGCCTCATAAACGCCGGCCGCCCGGTGCGGTTGCTGCACCGCGGGAAGGGCGCCCGCCACGGAGGTCTGGGCGGTGCGGTCCAAGAAGGGTTCAAGCTGGCCCGTGGCACCGTCATGGTGGTGATGGACGCCGACCTGCAGCACCCGCCGGAAGTGGTCCCGGCGTTGGTTTCGCCGGTCCTGTCCGGCCAGGCGTCCCTCGTCGCCGGCAGCCGCTACAGCTGGGCCGGGGCGGACGCCGGCCTGGCCGGGCCCGGCCGCCAACTGCTGTCCCGCACTTGCCGTGCCGTCGTCCACCTGGTGCTGCCCGTTAGCCGGCCGCTGGAGGACCCGATGAGCGGCCTGTTCGCCTTGCGCCGTTCGCTGCTGGAGGGCGAGGTGCTCGAACCTAAGGGTTACAAGATCCTGCTGGAGGTAACAGTGCGCACCCGGCCGGCCCCGGTCCGGAACGTCGGGTTTGACTTTGCCCCCCGCCACGCCGGCAGTTCGAAGGCGACACTGCGCGAGGGCTTGGTTTTCCTCGGCCACCTTTCCCGGTTGATGGTGGTCAACGGGCGTCAGCGCCCTGGTGCGCCCTCACCCCGGTCGGCATGAACGCGGACCATCCTCGGCTCGAATACCGAGTGCCCCGAACACCCAGGCCGCGAACACCTAGGACGACGGGTGGCCGGCCGGCGGTATCGCGGCAATGCGCGAGTAGAGGACGTCGTTATCTGCTCTGCCGGCGACGTGGAAGTACTTTGCGAACCGGTTGAAGACGATTTGGGCGCTCTCACCAAGGTTCCCGTCGCACGAGATACAGGACGGCAGCAATAGGTACTGCACCTGGGAGGCGAACGGCAGTTCCTGCCCGTTGTACTTCGGGTTCCCGTAATAGGACTGGGAAAACGGCGTGGGGAACAAGTAGATCTGCGTGCGGTGGTCAAGGTTGGGCACGAAGTTCTGGGCGGCGGACACGACTGCATTGGGCGGGATCTTGTCGACCAGACGGTCCAGGCTGGCGATGGCGGCGGTGTTGGGGTTCGGAGGATTGACCGGGTTATCCGAAAATGGCAGGTCGCCCCAGAGTACGGCCGCCCATAAAGCGCAAAGGGTAACGCCGCTAACAGCGAGCGCGCGCCGGCCGGGCGACTTGAGCTTGGCAATAGCGCAAATGGTGCCACATACCAATAGCGCCGCCACCGGCATCGAATAATGCCTGGTTATCTGGTGCAGGTACGGGTTGGAGGACAACGAGTCGGCCGCCAGTTCGGGCAGGGCGACGAGCAGGACGCCGGGGGCAAAAAGGAATGCAAGGCCGGTGCTGAAGCCCATTTGCCACACGTACCAGGGCCGGCCTTGGGACACAGCGAAATTCCAGAACTGGCCCGGGTACCGGATAAGCGTCCGGACCGTATTGTCGAACGTGCCGAACGGCCACCAGCCGGCGTACGTGGTCGGCACGCCGTTCAACAACGCCGGCACTAACAGGAAGTTTTCCAGCGCCCCCACGGCCAGCCCGCCGACCGCCACGCCGAGGCCCAGGTTGTGGTCCCGCCGCCAGGCCACCCACAAACCAAGAGGCACGACATAAAGGAAATCGTCCTGCTTGCACAGGAGGAGGAGCACCACCATGGCGACAAGCAGCCGGGGCCGCCACACGACGGCGGCGTAGATGGCGAACGCCAATATCGGTGCCTCGAACGCTTCGACGTGGAACTGCTCGAGGTTGCCTTGCTGTATGGCGGGGTTGAGCAAGTACGCCGCCCCGAGCAGGGTCGCCAATACGGTGCTGCCCAGCAGGCGCCGGCCGAGGAGGTAGACCGGGACCGCCCCCGACGCCAACGCCATCGCTTGCACGACCAGTAGTGCCGCGGTATGCGGGTAAACCCAGTAAAGGGGGACGAGGAACACGAGGATAAAGGCGGTGTGAGCGGCGAACATGTCCGTCCCCATAACCGTCATGAACGGGGCGTGGAACCGGCTCAGCAGCCAAATGCCCTGGTCATAGAGGGAGAGGTCGTAGGCGTCCTGCTGGAACGCCCTCAAGCTGTCAACCGTCGAGGTGCCAAAGCGCACAACGTAGAGGACCATCAGGACGGCAATTGGGAGGTGCTTGGCCCATATACGCACTTGGTGCTCCACGACGTCCAGTCGCGGGGCCACCGCCCAGCGCGAGGGCGACGCAAAGGGACCGTGGCTCAATGCGTCCGCGTCAACTTCTGCCGCTTCGGAGCGCACCTGGGCCGCCTCGACGTCCGGCACCCTCCGATGGTACAAGTGGGCGCCCGCCTTCGTGGGCCAGGGCCTGGCGCCCCCAGCGTGGCCGTGCCGTTCGCCACCGCCCCGCAAGGAGCCTGCTGAAGAACCCACGTGAGAGAGATGCGGGCCGTTCGCACAACTTCAAAAGCGCTGCTCGTATTGACCAACCGAGAGTGCCAATGGCCCGCATCTCTCCAAGTGAAGTAGTTCTTCAGTGGTCTCCTACGGCCTCGGGAAGGGCTCTCCCAGATTGGCCGCCCCGGGCGGCAGGCGGCCCAGGACGCGGTTCAAGGGCGGCCGGATGGCGCGGGAAAGCGACGGCAGGCCGCCGTTCAGCCGGGCCGGCACCACCAACCACCCTGGCACGAACAGGTCCGGTTGGCGGCGTTCAATGGCGCCCACGATGGCTCGGGCGACGTGATCTACAGGGATCTTCTTTGGCCAGAGGCGCCCGTACGGGCGGTTGCGGCGGCCATAGAACGGGGTGTCGATCACCCCCAGGGTGACCAGGGTAAGGGTGAGACGGCCTTCACTGGGCCCGTTGACGCCCTCCTCCCACTCCCAGCGCAAAGAGTCGGCCAGCCCACGCAGCCCGGCTTTGGTCGTGGTATAGACGACTTCTTCGTACACACCGACCAGGCCGGCGATCGAGCTGACGATCACGAACTGACCCCCGGCACTGCTTTCGCGCAGGTGGGGCGAGGCCGCGTGGGCCAAGTGCACCGGGACGCGCAGGTTTATGTCGAGGAGCCCGTCGATCTCTACTGCTGTCATCGACTCGAACGGGCCGAGCCAACCCGCCCCGGCGTTGGAAATGACGACGTCCAGCCCGTCCAGGGCCCCGGCGGCGGCCGATACGACCTCTTCCGGGGCCCCCGGTTCGGTCAGGTCTCGGGCCAGGGTGGCCACAAAGTGCTCGCCCGCGGCCTCGAGGGCAGTGCCGTCCCGCCCCGTCCCGAACACGCGGGCGTTGCGTTCGGCCAACGCGGCGCTCACCGCCGCGCCTATACCGCTGGACGCCCCTGTCACCAGAGTTCTGAGCCCCGCCAGCGACCGGGCCGGCGCCACGCTGCTAGCGCGCGTTGACGAGGGCGCGCAGCGACTGGCGGACGCTGCCCGCGGTGGCCAATACCGCGCTCGGCTCGAACCCGCAGTGCGCCATGCAGTTGTGGCAGCGAGGGTCGCGGCCGCGCCCGTACTTGGACCAATCTGTTGTTTCTATAAGTTCCTTGTACGTTTCCGTGTACCCGTCGGCCAGCAAGTAGCACGGCCGCTGCCACCCGAAAACCGAATAGGAGGGGATCCCCCAGGGGGTGCACTCGAACTCGACCTTGCCCTCCAGGAAGTCGAGGAAAAGGGGGCTGTGGTTCAAGCGCCAGTGCTTGCGCTTCCCGGCGAAGGCCTCCCGGAACAGCGTCGTCGATTGGTTGACGCCGAGAAAATGCACCTGGTCCGGGGCTTTTTCGTAAGCGTACCCGGGCGAGATCATCATCGTGTCCACTTCGAGCTCGTCGTTCAGGAAATCGAGGACGTCCTGCACCGTCCGGGGTGAATCCGTGCTGAAGAAGGTGGTGTTCGTGGCCACCCGGAAGCCCTTTGCCTTTGCCGCTTTTATGGCCGACACGGCTTTGTCGAAGGTGCCCTCGCGGTTCACCGACTCGTCGTGGCGTTGTTTCAGGCCGTCGATGTGGACCACCCACGAGAACGCCGGGTGGGGCGTGAACCGGTCCAACTTTCTTTCCAGGAGCAGGGCATTGGTGCACAGGTAGACGAAACGCTT
>JASHVH010000407.1 GCA_030039575.1 Acidimicrobiales bacterium
GCCACGGGGACGAGCGGGGCGTCTTCATCGAGACGTACCGGCGCAGCTGGTTCCCGCTCGGGCGGGAAATGGTCCAGGCCAACCGGGCCGATCGTGCCGCCGGCTCGGTCGTGGGCCTGCATTACCACCTCCACCAGGCGGACTACTGGACAGTGCCCAGGGGTCGGGCCCGGGTGGTGCTGCACGACCTCCGCCAAGGCTCGCCCACGGACGGGGCGACGGTCGCCATCGACGCCGACGCGGACAACGCGCTGGGTGTCTTCATCCCTCCCGGGGTGGCACACGGCTTCGCCAGCCTGACCGACCTGACCATCGCCTACATGGTCGACAGCTATTACAACCCCGCCGACGAACTGGGAATCGCCTGGGACGACCCCGAGGTGGCGGCCGACTGGGGCCTGATCGACCCGGTGCTCTCTGCCCGGGACAAGGCCAACCCGCTGCGGGCGGAGCTGGGGCCGGCGTCCCGGCCGCACGCCAGCCTGCGCCGTTGAACCGATGGCTGTGACCCAGGGCGCTCCGAGCGTCACTGCGTTGGCCGGCGGGGTGGGCGCCGCTCGCATGCTGCGCGGGCTCGCCGCGGTGGTCGGCCAGGCCAACATCACCGCCGTGGTCAACACCGGGGACGACATGGTCCTGCACGGGCTGTACGTCAGCCCGGACATCGACACCGTCACCTACACCCTGGGCGGGACCTCCAACAGCGAGACGGGCTGGGGCCTGGCCGGCGAGTCCTGGACGGCGATGGAGGCGCTGCGAGCCTTCGAGGGGGCCGAGGGCCTCGGTGGGGCCAGCCTCACCTGGTTCAGCCTCGGCGACCGGGACCTGGCCACTCATTTGTTCAGGACGGGCCGGCTGGCCGGCGGGGCCACACTTTCGCAAGTGACGGCGGAGGTAGCTCGCCGCTTCGGCGTCGAGGCCCGCCTGCTCCCGATGACCGATAGCAGGGTCGAGACCAGGGTCACGATCGAGCTCGACGACCAGGTGTCCAAGCAGAACTTCGGGGGCCTGGCCGACCGCTCTGGCCGGGCCGGCGCCGGGCCCGGGTTGGTCGAGATCGGCTTCCAGGAGTACTTCGTCGGGTTCGGCCACAGTGTGGAGGTGAAACGGGTGCGCTTCGCCGGCGCTGACGTGGCCCGGCCCGCCCCCGGCGTGCTCGACGCCATAGCCGACGCCGATGTGGTCGTGATCTGCCCGTCCAACCCGATCGTCTCGATCGGCCCGGTGACGGCCGTGCCCGGTATCGCCGGCGCGGTGGCGGACCGGCGCGCCGACGTCGTCGCTGTGTCCCCCATCATTGCCGGCAGGGCACTGAAAGGGCCGGCCGACCGGATGCTGACCGAGTTGGGCCACGCGGCATCCGCCGTCGGGGTGGCCCGCCTATGGGCGCCCCTGGCCGCCACCCTGGTGGTGGACGAGCAGGACGCCGACCTCGCCCCCCAGGTCGAAGCCGAGGGGATGCGCTGCGTCGTCGCTCCCTCTGTGATGTCAGGGCCAAGAGAGGCAGCCAACCTGGCCAGGGCGGTGCTGGGTGCCGGCGCCCCTTGCTGACGCCCCTCCGGGCGCCTCCGTGGCCGCTTACCGATGATCAGCCTGGTCCCGGTAGCAGGGATCCCCGAGGTGAGGCCCGGGGACGAGCTGGCTGACCTGGTACTGGCGGCAGCGCGGCTTGAAGACTTCGACGTCCTGGTCATCACCCAAAAGGTCGTCTCGAAAGCCGAAGGCCGCCTCGTCCCCCTCGACCCCGCCGACCAGGACGCCCGCCGGCGCCTGGTCTTGTCCGAGAGTGCCCGGGTCCTGCGGGAACGTGACGGCCTCGTGATCTCAGAGACCCGGCACGGCTTTGTCTGCGCCAACGCCGGCGTCGACTTCTCGAACGTGGCCACCGGCCAGGCCGCCCTCCTACCCGTGGACCCCGATCGCAGCGCCCGGCATATCCGTGACGCCCTCCGGGCGCGGACGGGCCTCCAGGTCGGCGTGGTCATTTCCGACACCTTTGGCCGGCCCTGGCGCAGCGGTCTGACCGACGTGGCCATAGGGTGCGCCGGCATAGCCGCTGTGGTCGACCTGAGAGGCACGAAAGACGCCGGCGGGCGGGAGCTGGCGGTGACCGAGATATGCGTAGTGGACGAGATGGCGGCGGCCGCCGAGCTGGCCAAAGGGAAGGCGACCGGCATCCCGGTGGTCGTGTTACGCGGAGCGGACCGGTCCTGGTTCCGGGAATCGTCGGTGCGGGCGGAGGTGGTCAGGCGGTACGAGCAGGACTTGTTCCGGTGACGCCAGGCCCGGTGACCCAGCCGCAGTAACCCAGCCGCAGTAACCCGGCCCCATGACCCAGCGCCAATGAGCCAGGCCCAAACTGACCGGGCCCGGCCGGCCGGCCTTAGCCGGCCTCTGAACGCTGCCGAGACCAGTCGAGCACGGCCGCCGTGCCCTTTTCGACCGTGGTCCAGGGTTTCCACCCGAGGTGGATCGTGGCCCGGCTCGGGTCGAGGGCGCTCCTCTGTAGCTCTCCAGGACGGGCGGGGCCGTAGATCGGTGGCTGGGTGACGCCAGCGTTGCGGGCCATCGCCGCGTAGAGGTCGTTCACGGAGGTCTCGGTCCCGGTGCCGATGTTGCAGAGGAGGCCGGTGCCTCGCTCGCCTGCTCGTGAAAAAGCATCGACCACGTCGTCGACAAAGACAAAGTCCCGGGTCTGCTTCCCATCACCGAAGATGAGGCAAGGCTCCCCGGACAGGAGGCGGCCCGCGAAGATGGCCACCACCCCGGCCTCACCCCGCAGGTCCTGGCGGGGCCCGTAGACGTTGGCCAGGGCCAGGGCGGTGTACTCCAGCCCGTGCAGCTCCCGGTAGGCGTACAGGTAGTCGCCCACCGCCTTCTTGGCCACGCCGTACGGCGAAAGCGGCTTCTGCGGCTGGGATTCCTTGATCGGGAGCTGGTCGGCGTCCCCGTAGATGGTCCCGCCGCTGGAGGCGAACACGACCTTGCGCGCCCCGGCGCCCCGAGCGCCTTCCAGGACCCGCAGCGACCCGAGCACGTTGATGTCGGCGTCGAGGACGGGGTCGGCTACCGAGACGCGCACATCGGCCTGGGCGGCCAGGTGGTACACGACTTCGGGCTGGCGCCGGGCCATCAGCTCGACCACGGCCGGCGAGCGCACGTCAAGTTGATGGAAATGGAACCGCCCGGTGCCGTTAGCCCTGGCCTCCGCCAGGTTGGCCAGGGATCCCGTGGACAGGTTGTCCACTACATCGACCGTGTGCCCCTCGGCCAGGAGCCTGTCAACAAGTGTGGACCCGATGAACCCCGCCCCCCCGGTGACCAGCGCCCGGTAGGGCGTCTTCATCGGGCTCGTGGTCACTTCTTGGTGGTCGTCGTGTGCGCTGTGGTGGCGGTCGTCGTGTGCGCCGTGGTGGTGGTGTGCGCCGTGGTCGTGGTGTGTGCCGTGGTGCCGGTGGTACCACTGTGAGACGCCGTCGTCGGGGTGGTCGTCGGGCTGGTGGTCGTGGTGTTGGCCGCCGCCGCAATGGTCTGGGTCAACCTCGAAATGACCGAGGAGCTCGGCTGGAGGACGCTCAAGGTCTGCCCGGTCGCCGGCGCAGGCAAGAACGCCATCGTGACCAGCGTGTCGTTTTTCAACAAGGTGCCCGAGTTGCAGTCAGGGTTGCACGTGTTGGTAGAGCTCTTCGCGGTCTGGAGGACGCCGTCGGAGGCTGGTTCCTGGGGTGAGGACCAGGTCATTACGTAAACATGGCCCGGTTTGCCTTCGCAGGTCTGGCCGTCCTGGTAGAGGTGGCCGCCCGGGAGCTGCAACTGCGCCGCGTTGAGCGTCATACCGATGGAAGAGGCGAACTTGCCCAGCGTGGCGTTTTGCCCGGCAGCGGACTTCACGGTCGGGCTGATCGTGATTATCCCGTCTTCTTTGGTGGTGATCCCGTAAGGGTCCTTGTCGGTCGGGACGTAGTCCAGCAGTTTCCCGCATGCCTCCACGGCGTAGCCCTGGTACCAGGGCGGGCTCTGGCCCACCTTCGGCGCCGTGTTGCCGGCGGCGTTGACTTTGGCGTCGCGGTACTGAGTGGCGTTGTAGACGCCGACCACCCCCAGCACGAGCAATACGACGAGCCCCAGGTAGTACCCGTACGCCGGGCGAGCGCCGTAGGCCCGGCTCCCGCCCAGCCCGGCGGCGCGAGCGACCTTTTTGGAAGAGGAGGCTTTGCCCATAACGGCTTTCCAGGTTACCTTCCCAAGCCGGTTTGCGCCCGCCGCCCCCCTGGCGCTAGCGGGCCGCCAGGGCGGGGGCCAGGGCGCGCCGGGCCATCGTCATGCCGAGGCGGGCGATAAGGCCGGCCACTACGAGGGGCAGCACCCAACGCCGCCAGCCCACCGTGGTCCTCTCCGCAAAACGCCACATCGATATGTGGTGGGCGAACAGCATCCGGTACGGGTGCTGGTCGGCCGAAACCCCCTGGATGTGCATGACCTGCGCCGCCGGCTCGTAGGCGATCGACCAGCCTGCCCTCCGGAGGCGCCAGCAAAGGTCGACGTCCTCCAGGTACATGAAGTAGGCGCTGTCGAAGCCGCCGACCACGTCCCATGCTTCCCGCCGGGCCAGGAAGAAGGCGCCGGAGACCCAGTCGACCTCCTCAGCGCGGGCGTGGTCCCAGTTGGTCATCCGGTAGCGGCGCGAAAACGGGTTCCCTGGCCAGAACTGGCCGACGATCCCGTGCCCCAGCGCTTCCAGCAGGTCCGGGAACCGCCGCGCCGACGGGTACAGAGCACCACTGGCGTCAACGATCCGGGGGCCGACCACAGCCACCCCCGGGTTCAATTCGAGGAAGCGGCGCAGGCTGGCAACGGTGCCCTCCTCGAGGACTACGTCGGGGTTACAAATGAGCAGGTAAGGGCCATCGACCAACGCGGCGCCGATGTTGGCCGCCGTGCCGTAACCGAGGTTGGCGCCGGTCGGTACCCATTTCGCCGCCGGGTAACGCTCCGAGACCGCCTGCCCCGACCCGTCCGTAGAACCGTTGTCCGCCACCACCACGATCGCCACACCCTCGCGACAAAGGATACCTAAGCAGGTCAGCAGGTGTTCTTTGGCGTTGTAGTTGACGACAACGGCCGATACGTCTTCGTTCACGTCGATGCGAGCAGGTACTTTACAGTGCGTTCGAGCGGGTCGTGATAATCGACCAGGAGCGGCACACCGAGCAACCGCAGGACGGAATTGTCGAGCACCGAATTAGCCGGCCGCGGTGCGGGGCGAGGCGGGTCGAGATCCGCTGTCTTTATCGGTAGGACGCGGTCGGCGTCGTGCCCGGCCGCCGCCAGCACGTCGCGCGCGAACCCATACCACGACGTAACCCCTTGATTTGTCACATGAAATAGGCCGGGCAGGCGGGCCACGGCCAAGCGGACGACCATCGCTGCCAGGTCGCCGGCGAAGGTAGGGCAACCGCGCTGGTCGTCGACAAAACGCAATGGCCCGGTGTTGTCTGCCAAGCGCAATATGGTCTTTACCATATTGTGGCCAAACCGGCCGCATATCCATGAGCTGCGCACCACCGCCGCTCCCGGCAACAGCGACAGCACTTCCTGTTCTCCGGCTAATTTCGAACGGCCGTACACGGACAATGGGTGGGGCGGGTCCCACTCGCGGTACGGCGACGCCGAGGTGCCGTCAAATACGTAGTCCGTAGAAATGTGAAGTAAGTGCGAGCCGACCAGGCGGGCGCCCTCGGCCAGGTTGCGAGGGCCGAGCGCGTTGGCGGCGAAGGCCCGGTCCACATTGTCCTCGCAGGCGTCGACTGATGTATAAGCGGCGGCATTGATTATGAGCTCAGGTACCCATTCACCGGTGACCTGCAGCACCCGTTCGCGGTCAGCGATGTCCAGCTCCGAATGGCTCAACGCCAAAAGCTCGTTTTGGGGCGCACCTCGGAGGAGTTCGTCCAGCTCACTTCCGACCTGGCCCGAAGCGCCTGTGACCAGAATTCTCACTTAAGAGACATTTCCTGGCTTGGCCGGCCCGTTCGGATCATCTCAGCGGCTCCCACCACCAGCGATTGTCCCTGTACCAGCCGAAGGTACGGCTGAGCGCCTCGTCGAAATCGTGCTCGGGGGCCCACCCCAGGGCCCGCACCTTGCTCGAGTCGATGCAGTAACGCCGGTCGTGGCCCAACCGGTCCGTCACATAATCGACCCTTTCCGGGCCGGCGGCGGCCAAAGCCAGCAGTTTGTCTGTCAGTTCCCGGTTGGAGAGCCCGTTGCCGGCGCCTATGTTGTATATTTCGCCTTCCTTACCCGAGCGCAGGACCATGTCAACGGCAGCGCAGTGGTCCTCGACGAAAAGCCATTCCCTCTCGTTGAGGCCGTCGCCATAAAGGGGGACGTTCTTGCCGTCGAGCAGGTTGGTGAGGAACAGCGGTATGACTTTCTCGGGGTACTGCCACGGGCCGAAATTGTTCGAGGCCCGGGTGACCATTACAGGCAGGCCGTAGGTGGTGTGGTACGAAAGGGCGATCAGGTCGGAACCGGCCTTCGAGGCCGAATAGGGTGAACGCGGCACCAGGCGGTCAGACTCGCCGGACGCGCCTTGCTCGACCGAGCCGTAGACCTCGTCGGTAGAAATGTGCAAAACCCGCTCCAAGCCCGCCCGCTTGGCCGCATGCATGACCAGGTTGGTCCCCACACAGTTGGTGAGGGCGAAGGCCTCGGGACCGGCGATCGACCGGTCGACGTGGCTTTCGGCCGCGAAATGGACCACGGCGTCGTGGCCCGTCATGGCTTCCTCCAGCGCGGGGAGGTCGCAGATGTCGGCGTGCACGAACCGGTACCGGCTCCCGAACCTTTCCTCGACGTCACGCAGGCTGGCCAGGTTGCCGGCGTAGGTCAGGGCGTCGTAGACCGTGACTTCGTCCGCCGTGTTCGACAGGGCCCAGCGCACGTAGTTGGAACCGATAAAGCCCGCACCGCCTGTAATGAACAGCTTCATGGCCCGCGAGGCTACTAGCAGACCGCCGGAGAACTACTTCTGGTGGAGAGATGCGCCGGTGCTCCCACAGGTCCCCGGCCGGCTATGAAAGGTCGACCAGGCAGTGGTCGCCGACCATCAGCCTGGTCGCCCGGGGCCGGCGCTCGCTGCGCGTCACCTCGGCGCCGTACCCGAGGAGGGAGTCCTCGATGCGGCCGGCGTCAACCACCCGGGCAGCACCGACGATGACCGAGTGCTCGATCTCCGAGTGCCGGATATAGCAGCCGGCGCCGATAGCGCTGAAAGGGCCGATGAAGCTGTCCGTTACCTCGGTACCTGCCCCCACGATGGCCGGGCCCCGGACGTGGCTGCGCACCAAGCGGGCTCCGGCCTCGACCACCACCCGCCCCTCCAGCTGGCTTTCGGCGTCGACTTCGCCGTCCACCCGCCGCTCGATGCCCTCCAGCAGGAGCCGGTTGGCCTCGAGCAGGGGCGTGAGCTTCCCGGTGTCGATCCACCAACCGGCCAGTACTTCGGACAGCACCGGCTGCCCGTCGTCGATGAGCCACTGGATGGCATCCGTGATCTCGAGCTCGCCACGCGCCGACGGTTTGATGGAGCTCACGGCCTTGTGGATGTTCCGATCGAAGAGGTACACGCCAACAAGGGCGAAGTTGGAGGGAGGCTCGACCGGCTTTTCCACCAACCGGAGCACCCGGCCGGCGCCGTCCAGCTCGGCCACCCCGAAGCGCTGAGGATCGTCCACTTGGGCCAGCAGGATCTGCGCTGCGGGTAAGAGCACTTCGGAGTCGCCTAGCCTGAGCGCTACGGCCCGGGAACGTTGGGCCTCGAACCGGGCCAAAAAGTCGCCCAGGTCTTGCTGCAAGAGGTTGTCCCCGAGGTACATGACGAAATCGTCATCGCCCAGGAACTCGCGGGCGAT
Organism: Acidimicrobiales bacterium; assembly: GCA_030039575.1. Lineage (GTDB taxonomy): Bacteria > Actinomycetota > Acidimicrobiia > Acidimicrobiales > Palsa-688 > Fen-671. The sequence goes on from JASHVH010000407.1 coordinate 7,917, forward strand.
GAGCACTGCGTGGGCCAGCCCCAGCGGGGCTTCCTGTTGCAGGTACGTCACTTCGAGATCCCAGGCCGAGCCGTCCCCGACCGCCGCTTTTACCTCGGCGGCGGTATCGCCGACCACGATCCCAACCTCCCTGATCCCAGTACTTGCGATCGCTTC
>JASHVH010000408.1 GCA_030039575.1 Acidimicrobiales bacterium
CGCAGAGACGGCTGTGCAGCTCCTCAGCCAACGCTCTGCCGACGAAGGCAGCGGCGTGCAATTGGTCGGCCGGCGGGTCGAGCTCTGCGGAGACGACCCAATCGGGTGGGGGCAAGCGAGCCCGCACGGGCCGCTCTCCGAGACCTCTGGCCAGTCGATGGGCTAACAGGCCGTCGGCGCCGAAACGGCCGAGCACAGAAGGGGCCGGGAGGGCAGCGAAGTCCCCCAGCGTCTTCAGGCCCAGGCGTACGAGCAGGTCAGCCAGGCCAGCCAGGTCACCGGTACCCGGCAAACCGGCCGGGCTGCCAAGGCCTGGAAGGGCGAGCACCCTGACAGAGAGAGGGGCCAGGAACTGGGTGCTGCCGCCTTTGCGCACCACCAGTGGCTCACCGGCGGTCGCCTGCCTGGCCGCCAAACCGGCGGCGAAGAGGCCGTCGGCAATACCTACCCGGCAGCAACCGGCCCAGCCGTCCCCACCCGTCTGGCTGGCCACTATTGCTTCGACAGCCGCGGCCACCTTGGCCGCCAGCGCCTGGTCCCCGCCAAAATACCGAGAAGGCCCCTTGGCCCCGAGAGCCAGCTGGCCCGGTTGGAGCACTTCGGCCCCTGGTGCGAACGCCTCGACCGCCGCCACCGCCGGCTCCCACCAGCGAGCTTCGGCCGGGAGGTCGCTCGGCAGGACTTCCAGTCCCGGGCACCGAGCTTGGGCTTCTCGCCGCCGCAGGCCGGCCCTGGCCCCGGCGGCCCGGGCGGCCGGTGAAGTGGCTACCACCTGGTTGGCCGATATGACAGCCACTTCGCATGAGGCTGGGCGCCCGGCGGCAATGACGGCCCAGTCGGGGCAATAAGCAACCAGGGCCCTCGGCTGGCTCATGCGGCATCACCCGGCGATACCAATGCTGGTTGGCACCTCGTCAGCCCCGCCGGCCACCAGCTCGAGCTTGCGAGCACCTGGCTCCACCTTGGGCCGGCCGAACCAGATACGGGCACGTTGCTGGCGGGAGGCAGCCCCTTTGCCACTCGCCACCACCTCCACCTCACGGCCCCACAAGTGCCCACAACCGTCCTCCAACCCCCACCAGCGGCCAGCCACGATGCCAAGGCGTACCGCGGCCGAACCAGGCCAGCCATCTCCCATCACGGCGAGCACCGACCCCCGCTCGCGGGCCCGGGCTTCCAGCTTGCGGGCGTCCGAGTAGCCCACCTGCCCTGTGGCCTGCAAGAGCACTACGTCAAAGCCTTCGAGCAAAGCTGCGGTCACCGTGGCCCATTGGGGGCCTGGTGAGGGGACAAATGCCAGCCGCCCCAGGTCGATACCAAGCTGGCCGGCGGCCACTAACCCCACGTCAGGGGCCCCTACGACCGCGCACCAGGAGCCGCCGGCACAGGGGCCGCTGAGCAAGGCCATGGCCAAAGAGGTCATACCCGGCGAGGCCCCTCGGCCGATCACCACGGTGCTCCCCCGCCTCAGTCCCCCTTCGGGGAAGAGGCCGGCCAGAGAGGCGGAGAGCGGGAGCAGGCGGTCCTGGGCGAGGACGGCACTGGTCGAGCTCTTTATGGCCCCGCTTTCCAGAGGGACCAGCTGCTCGCCACCCATCCCTGCAGCATAGCCCGGGATGGGAACATATGTTCGGGCGACTTAGGGCTGAGGGAGCCCCCAGTCGGCGGCCCCGGACGCGTCGGCGTTCACGCCCTCCAGCTCATCGTCGGCCACGTGGCCATTGCCGTTGCTGGCTTCGGCCACCAGTTCCGGTGCCCACTCAACCGGGTTCGGGAGCGCGATCACCACTCGCTCGCGGTTGGAGTGAGCGCTGGCGATGCGGTCGTGGTAGTCACCGTAAACCGCCATGAACTGCGGGACTTTGTACACGCGACCGTCGAGGAGACGGCCGTACTTGCCTTCGATGACCGCCTCGACATCTTCGCCGGTAAGCGTCTTGTGGGCCTCGAGAGCGTGGGCGACGGCGAAGACGTCCGCCGTGCTCTGGTCGAGCAGGTCGCCGGTGCGGGCCAGCAGTTCGCTCAGCCTGTCCTCGATCTTCTTGCCCATTTCACCGCCCATCATCTCGCCCCCGTCACCCGGGCTGGGGCCCCAGGCACCGCTGTTCCTGCGAGCCGCGCGAGAGGCGATAGTGCCGCCCATGCCCCAGTACCCCTCCATCAGCTGCGCGATGGTCGTAGCCGATTCCAGGTCCCCGGAGACACCCGAGGAGGAGTCCCCGTCGAAGAACATCCGCTCGCCCGCCAGCGAAGCCAGGCTCACCATTACATCGGCTTCGTACTCGCTGCGCCAGCTGGTAAAACGGTCCTCCGGTTTTATCGAGGACACCATCCCGAGGTAAGTGCCGCCTTTTTCGATCGTCGCCAGGTCGATCTCCAAATGCTTACGCACTTTGTAGGCGGTGACAGCATGGCAGGCCTCGTGTATCGCCACCGCATGGCGCTCGCGCTCGACGTACTCGACGTCTTCAGGCGGGCCTAGTTCTTTCAGCCTCTTCGCCTCGAGGACGTCCGCCCACGTGATCGCACCATGGTTGTTACGCAACGCGACGATGAGCGACTCGTTCACGAGGTCCTTTATCGTCGCGCCGGTGGCGTAGGGGGTTATGGTGGCCAGCTTGTCGATGTCCTCTGCCGTGATCTCGTTTTTTACCTTCTCGAAATACCCCTGGTAAGTGCGGATCCGCCCGGCCTTCGACGGGTAGCCGACCTTGAAGATCCGGTCGATGCGCCCGGGGCGCAGCATGGCCTCGTCGAGCGAGTTGGGCATGTTGGTGGCCATCATGATCAGCATCCGGTACTTGGGCGGTGGCTTCGGCTTCATGCCGAGGATCCGGCGCACAAAGCGGTTCATGAAGCCGCGCGGTTTGGTCAGCCCTGACATCTCGCTCAGTAGCGCCTGCAGGGTGCCCATGCCCCCGCCGCCCATCATGCCGCCCATCATCATCCGGTTCCGGGTTCCCCGGCGACCGTCCGGGATGGACGACCTTTGCGCCTGCATCGACATTTGGTACGAGCTCAACAAGGAGGAGACGCTGCTCTCAGAGAGGTAAGAACCCCCATGGCACATGCCGCTCTCCCACGGCCCCCGCTCCTCCATGCCGCGCACGCCACCCGGGCCAAAAACCCCCGGCCCGCTGAGCATGCCGCGGTTGCCCAGGGAATCGGCTTCGTCGAAGAAGACGATCACGCCGCCGTACCGCATGGCCAGCTTGCGCAGTTTGCGGAACAGTGACTTGACCTTGAGGACGCCGACGCCCATGAACATGTTGATGAAAGCACCGGGGTCGACGAACACGAACGGCTTGCCCGTCTCCCCCGCTACCGCCTCGGCGATCAGGGTCTTGCCCGTACCTGGAGGTCCCCACAGCAGGATGCCCCCGGGGACGTAGCCGCCCCTGTTCTCAATAGATTCCGGGTCCTCCAGGAAGACCATGCTTTCTTTCACATGGCCCACCACGGCGTCCTGGCCCCAGACGTTGGTGAAGCGCGTCTTTATGTCGTCCGGGAAATAGGTGTCCACACCGCCCTTCGACAGGAACCAGAAAATGGCCGCAAACTGGCCGACCACCAGCAAGAGGATGAAAACTACGTAGACGATGTAGCCGGCCAGGCTGACGAGCTTGCCCGGCAAGTCGAACAGGCCCTGTATCGGGCTCGTGTTGAAAGCGGCACCGCAGATCACAGCGATCAGCGCTACCGCGATAATGAGCGTGAAAATGCGTTTTGCCCGGTAACGCGCCCAATCGCTCATGCGGCCTTTGGGGCGGTTGGCGGCGAACACCCTGTCCATCCAGAAGTGGTTGTACGCACCCCAGTGCTCGCTGATGATGTAGTGGATCTGGCGGATCAGCTCAGCCGCGAAAAGGACGACCAGCCACCATTTCGAGTTCCAGGTCTGGATGAGCCCGTCGTGGATACTGAGCAGCGGGTCGGAGGAAAGCGAGTACCAGAAAAGAAGCCCCCAAACCGCCGCTATCAATATCAGCAGCCGAGACCGCATCCACACCGAACGGGGCTTTCTCGTCTCATAAATGGGGACGACTTCCAGCCGCGGCTCGTCGCCCGGGAACTGCGAGCCGTCGGCTACGGGGTAAGCACCGTTCCCAGCCCCGTCCCCGCCGGCGCCAGCGTAAGGAGGAGGAGCCGGCTGCCCATGAGCGCCCACCACTTCGAGCGCGCCTGCCGCCTCTGTTTGCCCTGAGGCTTGCCCTGAGCCCGGGGCAGGACCGCTGGCGGCGGCGGAGGCGCCGGCCCAGTCCGTCGGCTCCCATTGTGCCGGCCGCCACTCAGGAGGCTGCCATTGCGGACCGCCAGGGGGTTGAGCGGCAGGTGCCGCGGCGGGCTGGCCGTTGGTGGCCGCACCTAGCGGCACTTCGCCGGCGCTTTCCCCTTGGGTGACCTGTCCTCCGGTCCCAGGGCCTCCAGCATTGGCCCAACCGCCGTTGCCAGCACCATTGGCGCCATCGGGGCCGACCGCTCCTGCCCCACCGAGCTGAACCCCGCCGGGCGGGGTGTTCTCGGCGCCGGTGACCTCTTCCGGCCCGTTCACGGGCTGGCCGGCCGCAGCGTTTTCAGGCGTACCAGGAGGCTGCGGGCCCTGGCCATCGGAGGGTGTAGTCATTTATTTCCCCTTATCTGTTACGTAAAAGGTGCTCATCACGTTGCTGATGACCGACTGCTGCTGCTGGAAGCACAAGGGGGAACAACCGACCATCAGCAACCATATCTTGCTCGTAGCCCCGTTGACCCAAGTCGACTGCTCGTAGGCAATCTGACCTCCGCTTGGGCCCTGGAGCTGGACGGAGAGAACAATGCCGTGCAAGGGGCCATTGACCTGTTCCGTGGGCTGGGACAGCATCTGCACGTTGTCGCCGAGCTGGCTCAGCTCGTCCACCGGTACGAGCACGTCGCTGAGGCCCTCGAGCGACAGCTGGGTTTGCTCGGATTGGCTTAGGGGCCTGACGAGGCCGATGGCCCACGGGTACTTGGACGAGGTAAAGACGTCGGACGCACGGGCCCGGGGGCTGGCGGAGGCAACCGCCAGGAACTGTGGGGGGGTAGTGATCAGCGAATGCAAGGCAGAGTCGCCATCGAGGGAGGCCGAACTGAAGACCTTCCAGCCCGAAGGAATGCTGACATAGAACTGTTGCGAACTGCTCGAGACGATGTGGTTGCTCGAGCACGCCGCCAGCCCGCCGGTAACGAGCACCGCAGCGACCACCGCTAGTGCGCGACGCCCCGCCCTCGCCCGGGCTACGGTGCGGAGCGACCACGCCATGGCCTAGCTACCGTCCTGGTCTGTGACGGTGAAGCTCTTGACGATCTTGTCGATCGTTGACCTGTGAGCGTTGAAGCACGACGGGGAGCACCCGACCGCGAGGGCCCACACCTCGTTGGTGGGGCTGTTCATGAGCGCCACCTGCTCGAAAGACACCGACCCGGTCTCGCTCTTCACTTCGTAGGCGATGCGGGTCCCCCGCAGGTCCCCGGTCACCAGCTGCTTGGTCGGCGCCAGCTGTAGTGCGTCGCCCTGCTGGCTCGCCGTATCGACCTGCAGCACCAGGTCCGACAGGGAGGCCAAAGTAATCGACTCCTGGTCAGAGCCACCGAGTGACTCGACGAAGTTGTAGGCCCACGGTGAGTTCCCAGACAAGTCCGGCCCACCACGCGCCCCGAGGTGCGGGTTGGGGCTGGCGAAACTGACAAAGAGCGCGTAACTGTCGCCCTCCGCCTGCTCCTGAGAGGTCTGAGTGGCGTTGACCAGGCCCATATCCTGCAAAGTGGTCTGGTTGTAGACCTTCCAGTTGGTAGGGAGCTTGAAGAACACGTCCTCCGAGGAGCTCCCTGCGTACGTCGCCGAGGTCGAGCAGCTGCTGAGCAGCGCCGCCAGTAAAAGGCCCAGCGCGACCATGCCGCCGGCCGCGAAACCGCGGCCACTGCCCCCCGGACGCTGGCCGGGCCTGCGCGAA
>JASHVH010000409.1 GCA_030039575.1 Acidimicrobiales bacterium
CTTTCATGGAACTGCCGTCACGCTCCTCGGCAATGAGCGCCACTCCGCCGTCGCCGAGGGCGACCCGGTCGCCCTCCTGCAGGGTTTCGACCAGTTCCGGCACCGACACGCCGATAACTTCGGCGTTGCTGCGGGGGGCAAGCGGGTGGGGGCACAGCACCACCTGGCTACCGGTCAGCAAGGAGACGCCACCTTCAGGGAACGGGGTCGTGCGGATCTTCGGGCCGGGCAGGTCGACGAGGATGCCGACCTCGGGGGCGGCCCTGCGCACGCGGCGCAGCCGTTGGACGGCGTCGTCGATCGACCCGTGCGCCAAAGGCAGGCGGGCGACGTCCATGCCCGCATCTTGCATAGCGGCCAAGGTGGCGGGCTCGTCCGAGGCCGGGCCGATCGTCGCCACGACGCGAGTTCGCCGAGGAGCGGCCCCTAAGCAGCGGCGGGCGGGGCTGGACGCCCCGGCGTCACTCGGTACCGAGGGCCAGTCGAGACGGAGCCCTCCGTCGGTCTTATCTTCTCTGTTCGGGCCTTCATCGCTGGGGGCGGGGTTCCTGGCTTCTCTGGCATCGGTCACCCCTCCAGCATTGCCGATCGGGAGGGCGCGAGCATATGCAGGCCCCGCTGTTACCGGGGCGGGAGGTAACGGGAGGTAATGGTCACCCGTGGCCGCCGCCGGCGACCGCTCCGTCGACGTTGGGCCGGCGGGCCCGGCCGCCCTGCGGCCCATGTGCCCCACCTTCGGGCCTATGGTGACAGGCGACCGCTGAAGAACTACTTCTCGTGAAGAAATGCCGGTTCTTCAGCAAGCTCCCAGGCTTAACTTCCGTCGTTTTCCGGCGCCGGTTTGTACGTCGCCGCCACGGCCGGGTGCACCACCTTGTGGTCGCGCACATTGATACCCATGGCAAAGCCCCGGTCCTTGCGGGCGAAACCGTCGAGGCCGAGATCGGCCAGGCGGTGCAAGTAGGGCAGGGTGGCATTGGTCAGGGCGCGGGTCGAAGTGACGGGGACGGCGCCGGGCATATTGGCCACGCAGTAGTGCAAGACGTCGTCGACCACGTAGGTGGGCGCTTCGTGTGTCGTCGGGTGCGAAGTCTCCGTGCACCCTCCCTGGTCGATGGCGACGTCCACGATCACCGCGTGGCTTGGCATGCTCGACAGCATGGCCCGGGTGACCAATTTGGGCGCTGCCGCCCCGGGGACCAGCACCGCCCCTATCACAGCGTCGGAACTGGCCAGCTGCTCGATGACACTGTGCGCATCAGACATCAAGGAGCGGACGGACCCCTCGAAGCGCTCGTCCAGGTACCGCAGGCGCTGGTCGGACCGCTCGAGGATGGTGACGTCCGCTCCGAGGCCGCGGGCCACCCGGGCGGCATAGACGCCCACTACTCCCCCACCGAGCACGAGCACTCTGGCGGGCGCCACCCCCGGCGCCCCTCCGGCCAGGATGCCCCGCCCCCCCATCGGCGTGGTCAGGTAGTGGGCCACGACCTGGCCAGCCAGGCGGCCGGCGATCTCGCTCATCGGGGCCAGCAAAGGCAGGTGGCCGTTGGCGTCTTCCACCGTCTCGTAACCCACCCCGGTCGCGCCCGACCGTACCAGGGCGGCCGTCAGTGCGGGGTCGGCTGCCAGGTGAAGGTAGGTGAAAAGGACCAGCCCGTCGTGGAGGAGCGGGAACTCCGGCTCTATGGGTTCTTTGACCTTGACCAGCAGGTCCACATCGGCCCAGATCTTGGCTGCGTCGTCAACTAACAGAGCGCCGGCACCAAGGTAGGCCGCGTCGGGGAAGCCAGAACCCAACCCGGCCCCTTGCTCGACCAGTACGGTGTTCCCCGCCCCCACCAGTTCGGCGGTGCCCGCCGGCGTCAAGGCGACCCTCCACTCCGCCGGTTTTATCTCTTTTACGACGCCTATACGCATAGGAGCAAACCCTCCGGCTACTTCGCGTGGCCGTTATTGGCCAGAGGTCACTCCGGCCTGATGACGATCAGCAGGTCGCCTCCCTCCACGGAGGCAAGTCCTGGCACAGCCAGGCGCTCCACTGTACCGGCGAGCGACGTCGTGATCGGGGCCTCCATTTTCATAGCCTCTATCGTGGCTACGGTCTGCCCGGCCTCGACGCGGTCGCCGGCTTGAACCGTGAGGGAAACGGCGCCGGCGAACGGGGCGGCCACATGGGTGGGGTTGTCCGGCTGGGCGCGTTCGCCGCGAGGACGGCTGTCCTTCACCGAACGGTCGCGAACCGTGACGACACGAGGTTGGCCGTTGAGGCGGCAGAAAACGGAGCGAAAGCCCCTTTCGTCTGCTTCGCCGACGGCGTCGATAGCGAGGTACAAAGAAACGCCCGCCCCGAGGGCGACCTCGACCTCCTCGCCCGGGGCCAGGCCGTAAAGGAACGCCGAGGTGGGCAGCACGGACAGGTCACCGTACTGGCGCACCGCCTCCTCATAATCCCGGTTCGGGCCAGGGAAAATAAGCGCGTTGAGGACCTGGCGTAATTTCTGCGGGCCAGATTGGGGGTCAGCCAGGACAGCCCTGGCTTCGGGGGGAAGGTCCGGTTCGCGTATGGGCACCGTCTTCCCCTCGAGGGCTTTGGCGCGGAACGGTTCCGGCCACCCCCCGGCCGGCACCCCGAGCTCGCCCGCCAGGAAACCGATGACACTGTCCGGGAGGTCGAACCTGGCCGGGTCTCGCTCGAACTCCCCCAGATCCGCGTTGGCACCGCACAAATAGAGGGCGAGGTCGCCCACTACCTTGGAACTGGGTGTGACCTTCACGATGTTGCCGAGGATGCGGTTCGCCTCCGCGTACAGGTCCTCGACCATCTCGTAACGGTCGCCCAACCCAAGCGCAATGGCTTGCTGGCGCAGGTTGGAGATCTGGCCGCCCGGCATTTCGTGCCTGTAAACGCGCGTCGTCGGTGCGCCGCTCCCGCTGTCGAAAGGGCGGTACAGCCGGCGCACAGCTTCCCAGTACGGCTCGAAAGCCTCGATCGAGGCGAGGGAAAGCCCGCTCGCCCGGACAGTGTTGTCGGTGGCGGCGACGATGGCGCCGAGGGAGGGCTGGCTGGTCGAACCGGCCAGCGGCCCCATGGCCCCGTCGATGGCGTCGACGCCGGCCTCAATGGCGGCCAGATAGGTGGCAAGTTGGCCGCCGGCGGTGTCATGAGTGTGCAGATGGACGGGGAGTTCGAAGTTCTCCCTGAGGGCAGTAACGAGAGTACGGGCGGCCGGAGCTCGTAACAACCCGGCCATATCTTTGATGCACAGGACGTGCACGCCTGCCGAAACCAGTTGCTCGGCTTTGCGCAAATAGTAATCGAGGGAGTAAAGGTGCTCGGCCGGGCTGGCCAGGTCGCCCGTGTAGCACACCGCTCCCTCCGCCACCTTGCCGGTTTCCAGGATCCCTTTGATGGCCGGGAGCATCTGGTCGACGTCGTTAAGGGCATCAAAGACCCGGAATATGTCGACCCCGGTCCTGGCCGCCTCCTTGACGAAGGCCACCGCCACTTCGTCCGGGTAAGGGGTGTAACCGACGGTATTGCGGCCCCTTATAAGCATCTGCAGGCAGATATTGGGGACGGCATCGCGAAGGGCGGCGAGGCGTTCCCAGGGGTCTTCCTTCAAAAACCGCAGCGCGACGTCAAAAGTGGCCCCACCCCACGCCTCCAGGGAGAGGAGGCCCGGCAACATACCGGCAAAATAAGGTGCTCCCCGCAACATGTCCTCGGTCCGCAACCGGGTGGCGAGCAGCGACTGGTGAGCATCCCGGAGCGTCGTATCGGTGACGGCCACCGGCCCTCGCCGGCGCAGCCAGTCGGCAAAACCGGCCGGGCCACGCTCCTCGAGGAGCTGGCGGCTGCCCGGTACCAGGTCCTGAAGCCGGTTAGGCCGGCCCTTACCTGCGCCCGCCTGGGCAGGTAGCGGAGGCAGTTTTTGCCTGGGGTCGCCGATGTTCGGCGCCGGCCCATTGGGGTGGTTGACGGTGACGTCCGCCAGGTAGGTAAGGAGGCGTGTCCCCCTGTCCGCACCACTGCGCCGGTTCAATAGCGCCGGCCGCTCGTCGATGAAGGACGTGGTCAACCGGCCGGCCATAAAGTCCGGGTCCTCCAGTACGGCCTGGAGGAAGGGGATATTGGTGGCCACCCCGCGCACCCTGAACTCCGCCACCGCTCGCCTGGCTCTGGCCACCGCCTCCGGGAAAGTCCGGCCGCGGCAGGTGAGCTTCACCAGCAGCGAGTCGAAATGGGGAGAGACGTCCGCCCCGACGTACGTGCACCCGTCCAGGCGCACGCCATGACCGCCGGGG
>JASHVH010000032.1 GCA_030039575.1 Acidimicrobiales bacterium
CCCGATGGCGTCGAAGGGGTCAACCCGCGCCGATATGACTTGGCCATCGAGCCGCATGTCCACTATTGCCAAGTGGTCGGCGGCAACTTTGACGCCGACGGCTCTTCCCGCAGTCCCCACCAGACCGAGCCTCTGACCTGGGCGTCCACCGTTGGACGGGGCGTAATCGAGCGCCTTCAGGACACCCAGGTCGATGAGCCGTTTTGTCACTTGGGTCACGGTTGCCGGGCTGACGTCAAGTTCTCGGGCTATTGCTGCTCTCGGAGTAGGGCCCCGAAGGCCGAGGAGCGCCAAAATAGCCGTCTGCGTGAGGTCGGTCCCTCCAATGGCGCTCTCCCTCATGTCGCTTCCTCCCGTGGTGGCCCGACGCTCTATATGTAGTCACTACCGGTTTGAACTATGTTTAGTGACTACATTAAGTTCAAGGAAGCCGTTCTGTCAAGACCCTTCGAAACGTCCTTTGCTGCAGGCCGTACGGGCCGATCGCCCAGATCCCCTGGTGCTGGACAAATGAAGGGAGCGCCTACGTCAGCAGACTTGCTGCCGCGTTACAGGCGCTACCGGCTGTGGCCACCCGCAGCCACCGCCGCACGAAGTCAGACAGGTCTTATGACACGGGTACTGATATCGGCGCCTTTGATGCTGCTGGCCCGTGGCCATGGGCCTCCGCGCCGATCATCGGCGACGCTCAATGATCACCCGCCTCGGCGGGTGGTTCAGCGGCGATCGTGACGCCTCACACTTCCGCCGCGACAACCACCGTGCTCGGAGCTTCCTCCCGGGCGGGGGCGCGGACGGTGCCCAGGGGGGTCGAACGAGGGAGCAAAAGCGCCAGTGCCGACCCCACCAGGAGGATGACGGCGGAGACCCCGAAGGCCACGTCGTAACCGTTGGTCAACGCCGCGTCGAGCCGGACGCCGGGGACCGCGCTATGAGCCACATTCGCCGCGATCGTCGCCATCGCAGCCAGCCCGATGGCCCCACCGACCTGGCGAGACGTATTGAGGAGGCCCGACGCCAGCCCTGCTTCGTGGGCCGGGACACCGGCGGTGGCCGACATCGTCATGGGGACGAACGACAGGCCGAGGCCGACGCCGACCAGCATGGCCGGCCCGAGAATATGAGCCAGGTAGCCGGATCCGGCCGAGGCCTGGCTGAGCCAGAGCAGGCCGGCCGCGGCCACCCCTAGGCCGATCACGAGCTGGCGACGGGGCCCGATAAGGGCCACCAGCCGGGAGGCGCTCAGCGCCCCCGCCATGACGGCCAGCCCGGAGGGGAGGAAGGCCAAACCGGCGCGTAGGGGGCTGTACCCGTTGACCTGTTGCAGGTAGAGGGACAGGAAGAAGTACATGCCGAACAACGCCGCCCCCACGGTGACAGCTATGGCGTTACCGACGGAGAGGCTGCGCGACTTGAAAATGCTGAGCGGGAGCAACGGATGGCGAGCGAAGCGGGCCTCGATCAACAAGAACGCGGCCAGCAGCAGAGCACCAACCGCCAGGCTGACAACGGTCGTCGGCGACCCCCAGGAGTGGGTATCGGTGCTGACGATCCCGTATACGAGCACTGACAACCCGGCCGTGACGGTTACGGCTCCGGGCAGGTCGAGGTTGGGATTGGCGTTGGCCGCCTTCGACTCGGTCAGGGCTAGCCAGGAGCCGGCCAGCAGGAGGATCCCTATCGGGACGTTGACGAACAGCACCCAGCGCCAGTCGAGCAGGTCGGTCAAAACGCCACCCAGAAGCACCCCGATGGCCGCACCGCTGGCTGCAGTGGCGGACCATGCCCCGAGGGCCCGGCGCCGCTCGGCCAAGCCGACGAACTTCGTGGTCAGCAAGCTCAGCGTGGCAGGCGCCAGGATGGCACCCCCCACGCCCTGCGCGGCCCGGGCGGCTATCAGCCAGGCACCGCTCTGGGCCAGCCCCCCGAAGAGGCTGCACAAAGTGAACAGCCCCAGCCCGATCATGAACACCCTCCGGCGACCGAACAGGTCAGCCGCCCGGCCGCCCAGCATCAACAGGCCGGCGAAGGTCAGGGTGTAGGCATTAACCACCCACTGCTGGCCAGTCACGGAAAGGCCCAGGCCGTCTCGCATCGCCGGCAGGGCCACGTTGACGATGGACACGTCCAGGACCACCATGAACTGCGCAATGCAACAGATGGCCAGCACCGCCCACGAGGGGGCCCAGGTCCGTCCGCCGCTGCCTGATCTGCTCTGTCCCAATGCTGTCATCTCGGCCTCCACGTCGTCACAGCCAAATGTATCTCAACGCTAAACTTCTCAACCTCAAGATAATCTGGATTTGTTCCATTGTCAATTCGGCGTGCTCGCTCGCACCCACTTCTCAACGTTGAGAGGGTTATGCTTGTTCCTGTGAAGCCAGCGGCGCGCGACTACGTGGACCAGATGGCGGACTACTGGTGCCGCGAGTTCCCCGACGTCGACCCGCTGGTGAAGGGCCTCTCGGCCCGGCTCCGGCGAGCGGCCCACCACCTCGAGCGGGAGTTGCGCCGCGAGCTGTACGCCCAGGGCATCGACATCTGGGAGTTCGAAGTGCTGCTCAGCCTGCGCCGCACTCCGGGCCACGCCAAGAGCGCCGGCGACCTGTCGAAGGAGTCGCAGGTCACTTCGGGCGCCATCACCAACCGCATCGCCCGGCTGGAGGACCGCGGATGGGTACGCCGCGATGTGTCCCCGTCGGACCGGCGAGGGGTGGTCGTGACCCTCACCGACGAGGGACTGAAGCGCACAGACCAGCTCCTGGCGTTGAAGACCGGGGCGGACCAGCGCATGTTCGGTGGCCTCGACCGTCGAACGATGGAGCGCATGTCTTCCGACCTGCGCAAGCTCTTAGTGTCGCTAGAGGGCCCCGCCGACGTTCCCGGCGACCAAGATAACGCGGCGAACTGACGCAGCCCGCCCTCACCACGTGGGCACAAAGCCAGTCTTGCAGTCGTCTACGGAACGAGACCCTTCTGCACCACCATCACGCTCGTGGCCGTTCCTGACGACGCGTCGAGCTCGTCGTAGACGTGCTGCAGTGGCGGTCGACCGTCTTTCTCCTGAGGACAAGTTTTTGCGCGACGCATATTGTTTACTCAGACGCGAATTTCGAACCCGCGCCTGAGGTGGCCACTTTTAGACGACTGACCTCCGAGCGCCGGCCCCCAACCAATGCCGGCCGGCAGCCCCTGGGCTTTTAGGACTTGGGAACTCCTTGAAGAGACTGTTCAGACCAGGCCACAAGTGCCTCCGGAGATGTTGCCGAGAAGACCAGTCGGGGCATTCGTGGGGCTGACGTACAGAGTAAAAACGACCGACACATGGAAGCTAAGCGCCGGGTTGGCTACATCATAAAATGTGTATTCTCCCGGCAGACTGTAGGAAGACGAGAGGGAATTGAACGTACCGGCGAATATGCCGACGTCACTATAACCGTCTCCAGATTCATTGTCGATGGCACCGGCCACCGTGAGCTGCCCGGTTGTAACCGTCGTTATATAGGTCGTACCGGTTGTAGCCACCGGGGCGCCGTTGCAGGGGTTGGTGGCATAGTCGTGACCGGTAAAACTAATCGACTGCACCAGAGGCGCGACCGGCGATGCACCCGCGGCAGGTGCAAGAGCGGTGACGAGGCCCGTAACGCAACCGAATAGCCCAATAGAACGAAAGACTGCCTTCATAGTCATCCCCTTTCGATCCGGTCAGCCGTCATCCGACAGGCAGACTAAGCGGTGACACGCCTGACACGCTGACACGCTGCAAGTCCGAGGTCAATAGGGCGTTTGTCACTTTACGGTTCGCCCAGCTCATTCCTGACGATTGTCCGCGGTAGAGAGCGACCCGGCGCGAGAAAGACTCGTCGAGGGTGTCCTGTCACCTACCCGTAACTCACGGTTCAATTACGATGAGCGCCAATAACACTCCCGTCGGTCCTGAGGTTTGCGTCGTTTCTCAGTATTTATCAAACGACGCCAGTAAACGTCGCCCGTTAGCAATAGCCCGTATCGACCCGTTTCAGGAACCTTTACGAGAGTCGGAAGGGTGGTTCAAGTAATCCCCGCGATACCTTCCGTTCAGAAGGGTCGTCCCTCGGCGCCGGCTACAGGTCAACTCTCATACGTACTTCTTCCTTGGAAGGGTCAGATGGCAGTGGCTGGCGGTCGCCGGCATCGACGAAACCCATCGCTCGGTACAGGTCCTCTGCGCCCACGTTTCCCCGGGTCACCCACAGTTCCACTGCTCGCGCGCCGCAGGTCCTTGCCCAGTCGAGCACCGCATCGACAAGGAGCCTGCCGACCCCCCTCCGCCGGGCGGCAGGGTGCGTCCACATGGAGACGAGCTCTACTCGAGATGAGCTGGGCTCTGGTCTGTAGCCCCCAACTAGCCCCACGATGCCATCATTGCCCACGGCGAAGAACGTTGCTCGTTCCGAGCCGGCCGAGCCCGCCCGAGCCCGTTCGGCCCAGTCCTCGGCGGTCTGTACCGATTCTCGAGCGTAGGTGGAGCCGAAAGCGCTCGGCGCGTCGGCAAGTGCCGCCAGGCGCACGTCGCGCAGAGTAGCTCCCTCGTCAGGTCGAATGCGGCGCACAACGGTCATGGTCCATCCTCGACAACGAAGGGCGCGCACGCCAAAATCTAGGCCGGACCGAACGTACGGAAGTCTCGTATGCCTTAGGCCCGGGAACGTCCTGAACACATCATCTAGGGCCCGGGTCGACCAGGTGAGACCGGCCGGGCCCCGAGAAGTGGTCCACCCGGGTTGAGAGTCGGTCTTCCTCGCTGTGTGCGAGCTGGAGCCTAGCTCGCCTTAGGGTTTGCGGCCTGCCAGGTGCAGTAGGCGATCTTGAGGCGTTGCCGTGCTTGGGAGGGTGTCCTGCGGGGGCGCGAAGAACGCCTGGGTGGCCGGCACTTGGATCAGCCGTTCCAACAGTGGGTAGGTCAGCATGGCGAGGCGCTCGTCGATTCGTTCATCGAAACCGATTGCGCGTGAGACGTCCCAGGTGTGCACGGCCGCTTCGAAGACGCGGACGAGCAGTACGTCTCGGGCGGGCAGCGGGAGAAGGAAGCTGATCGTCGTGTCGAGGCTGTCCAGCCCGGCTATTGCCTCATCGAGCAGAGCCACGCCCCTGGGCCAGGAGCCGTGCGGATCGTCGCCGAGGAAGTCGTCGTCGCGGGAGGCCACGTAGTACTCGGAGTCGTTCGTCGCGAGGGTGTCGGCGTAGCGGTACTCATGGCTGACGATGTGGTTGACCAGCTGGCGGACAGTCCACTGCGTGCACGGTGTCGGCCGACCCCAGTCGTCGTCCGTGATGGCGGTCAGCCTGCGCTCGAACTCCGCCCTGGCGATGGCCAGCGCGTCGACGATCCCCGGCATGCTGCCGAGGAGTTGGAGGCAGCCCGATCTGCTCAAGTTTCAGCCGGCCGCATCATATCGTCACCGTCCTGCCAAGACCCGCCATATGAGACTCGCCCGTTATAAGCTACATCATGTCAGCAGTAGGCAAACTGCGCAAATTATGACGTTGAGTA
>JASHVH010000410.1 GCA_030039575.1 Acidimicrobiales bacterium
GGTCGGGCGGTTCGCCCGTCGAGATGCCCAACGCCACCCCGAGCGCCTTTTGCTGGGGATCCGGGAGAGACCCGAGGCGAGGGAGCATGGGGCCGCACAGCTGGTGGAGTGCGGCGAAAGCCAGCTCTATCTCGGACTCCATCCCGGCGATCCGGGCGACCTGAACGTCCCCCGCTTGTTCGACGGCGCGGTCCAACAGCGCCGTTTTGCCGATCCCGGCCTCGCCCCGGACAACCAGGGCGGCACTTTCGCCCGCCCGCACCTTGTCGAGCAGCCGTCCTAGTTGCTCCAGCTCTTCCGTCCGTCCCCGGAAAGAGGGTGATCGTTTTGCCGCCAGCGAACGCCGAACACCCATGGTGAGGTGAAGGTACCAGGGATCCAGGCCCGGGTCTTCCCCTCGTTCAAAGCGCTAAGGGTTGGCGAAGACGCGCAAGCCATCCCGGACGTGGTCTACACCGACCCGCGGGCGGTCGCGGTGCGGGCGACCGAAGCACCGTTTAGCGCGACGGTCCCGGTCTCCGAAGTCGCTAAGACGGCGACGTACACCCGCGCCGCCTCCAACGGGTTCCTGAGCCTGCTCAGCGACGGCGACCGGCTGACCGGCGGCTGCGCGCTCGGCCCAGAAGCCGGGGAATGGATGCAGCAACCCTCCAGACTTCGGCCGCTAGCCACTGGGGGCTTGGACTAGCCACCTGGGCGACTCGATCGCTCCCCTGCGGACGCGACAATGGCCGCGATGCGGTTGTAGAACGCAAGGAGGCAGTCCGTGGTTACCTGGCTGAACACGATGAACCTGCCCATGACCGTGCCTCCGGCTGCCACGTCCGGCCAGGCATCCGGGCACGAGCTGTATGGCCGTCGCGGCGAGTGCGACATGCTGGACCAGCTGGTCGCTGAAGTTCGGGCAGGCCAGAACCGTGCCCTGGTTGTGCGCGGCGAGCCGGGAGCCGGCAAGTCAACGCTGCTAGATTACTTGGCCCGACGCGTGGCCGGTTGCCGCGTGGTGTGGGTAGCATGCGCCGAGCCGGAAACGGAGATGGCGTTCGCCGGGCTCCACCAGGTGTGCGCGCCCTTCCTGGACCGGCTCGGGAATCTCCCCGATCCGCAGCGTGACGCGCTGCTTACCGCGTTCAGCATGCAGGGCGGGAATGTCCCAGACCGCTCCGCCGTCGGCATGGCGACGTTGAGCCTGGTGTCGGACCTGGCCAGGAAACGACCGCTGGTGTGCTTGGTGGACGACGCTCACTGGCTGGATCAGGCCTCGGCGCAGGCGCTGACGTTCGTCGCCCGGCACCTGACAGCCGTGCCGGCCGCAGTAATCTTCACGGCGCGCGAGCCCGCCGACGTACAGGGCCTGGCCGGGCTGCCAGAGGTCCAGCTCGGCGGGCTGGCCGACGCCGACGCCCGGGCGCTGCTGGACTCGGTGCTGATCGGCCCGGTCGACGAGCGGGTGCGCAACCGGATCGTTGCCGAGGCAAGGGGTAATCCCCGGGCGCTGCTCGAGCTACCGTGCGGGCTGACGCCCGGGGAGCTGGCCGGCGGGTTCGGCCTGCCTTCCGCGGCGCGGGTGCCAGGCCGGATCCAGGAACGCTATCGGCAGCAGCTCGCCCTGTTTCCTGCCGCGACGCAGTTGCTGCTGCTGATCGCCGCCGCGGAGCCGACCGGGGACCCGGTGTTCGTTTGGCGAGCGGCCGGGAGCCTCGGAGTGCAGGCTGAGGCCGCGGATCCTGCGGTGGCGGCCGGGCTCGCCGAGTTCAGTGGGCAGGTACGGTTCTGTCATCCGCAAGCCAGGGCCGCGGTCTACCGTGCAGCTACGCCGCAGCAGCGCCGCAGCGTCCACAGTGCCCTGGCGCAGACCGCCGACTCCAACGTCAGCCCTGATCAGCGCGCATGGCATCGGGCGCAGGCCACGCCGCACCTGGACGAGGACGTCGCGGCCGAGCTCATCCGTGCGGCCGGGCAGGCGCACGCCGTCGGCGGCCTGGCCGCCGCGGCAGCGTTCGGTGAACGCGCCGCAGAACTTACGCCCGAGCCGGCGTGCCGGGCTCGCCGTGCTCTGGACGCGGCGCAGGCTAAGCGAGAGGCCGGCGCACCGGACGCGGCGCGGCGGTTGCTGGCTCTGGCGCAGAGCGGGCCGCTAGACGAACTCGGGCGGGCGCGGGCCGAACTGCTGGGCGCCCAGTTGGCCGTCGGCCCGGGCCAGGGGCTGCTCCTGCTCGAGGCGGCCAGGCGACTGGGATCACTCGGGGCCGAGATGGCCCGCGAAGCCTATGGCGAGGCGTTCTGCGCCGCGCTAACCGCAAGGCGCCTGGACCCGGCCTGCGAGATCACGCAAATCGCCGCGGCCGCGAAGCACGCAGCGTCCGCTTGGTGCCCGTCGCTTGCCGCCGACCTGCTGCTGGACGGCTTAGCGACGCTTGTCACCGATGGACGCGGCGCGAGTCCGCCGGTGCTCAAGCGAGCAGTGCGCGCCGTCAGCGACAAAGCGGTACCGGCCCCCGACGCGCTGCGGTGGCTGCCGTTTGCCTGCGAGATGTCCCGTGCGGCATGGGACGACGAAAGCTGGCACGTCCTATCGGCCCGGCTGATCGAGCTGGCTCGCCGTGCGGGCGCGCTGACGGTGCTCCCGGACGCGCTGGACGACGGGACATCGCTTCGCCTCGCCACCGGCGAGACGGAGCTGGCGACCGCGATGGCACGCGAGGCAGAGACCGTCGCGGCGGCCACGGGTAACCTGCGCTGGCCCTATGCCGCGGTGCTGGTGGCAGGTTGGCGAGGGCAAGAAGCCGACGCCTCCCGGTCGGTCGCCGTCAGCATGGCAGAGTCGGCGGCGCACGGGGACGGGCAGCGGCTGACCGCCGTGGCCTGGGCTACCGCGGTGCTCAACAACGGCCTGGGCCGCTACGAGGAGGCGCTGACCGCAGCCGGGCGGGCCAGCGATGACCCGGACGAGCTGGGGCTGGCCAGCTGGTCGCTATCCGAGCTGATCGAGGCGGCGGCCCGGACCGGAGCCCCCGAGCGTGCCTCCGGTGCACTCCGGCGGCTTTCAGAGGCCACCGACGTCGCCGCCACCGACTGGGCGCTCGGGATCCAGGCCCGGTCAAGGGCGCTGCTCAGCAGCGACGAGGACACCGAGCGCCTGTACCGGGAGGCGATCGAACGGCTCGCCCGGACCCGGATCCGTGCTGAGCTTGCCCGGGCCCATCTGCTTTACGGAGAGTGGCTGCGCCGCCAGGGCCGCCGCTGTGACGCCCGGGCTCAGCTGCGCACCGCTTACCAGATGCTGAACGCGATGGGGATGGCGGGATTCGCCGAACGGGCCCGCAAGGAGCTACTGGCCACCGGGGAAACCGCTCGCAAGCGGACGGTCGAGACGCTGTACGAGCTCACGGCGCAAGAGGCGCAAATCGCTAGGCTCGCCAGCAACTGGCGCAGTAACTCCGAGATCAGTGCTGAGCTGTTCATCAGCCCGCGGACGGTCGAATGGCATCTCAGCAAGGTCTTCGCCAAGCTCGGCATAGGCTCCCGGAGAGAACTCCGCGCGGCCCTGCCGGACCTCGACCTCATCCCCGTGCCGGCCTAGCCCACCCGGGCGGGCATCTAGGGGGCTAAAACCTCTTTTCCAGAACGGACTGTGACCGCCCTGAAATAAGGGTGTTCACCAAGGCCCTCAAACGCTTGTGGGTCCATGGCCTTGGCCAGCACCTCTCGGCCGGCACGGTGGGCCGGCCTATAGCTGAGGTGAGGTGCACGTGGAGGCTGCCCTAATGGATCCCCTAAGCGCCGCTTGGGCGACTGTTCGAGCAGAGTCCTAGCCAGGCTGCTATTGACCGCGCCTGCCCAGGTCAC
>JASHVH010000411.1 GCA_030039575.1 Acidimicrobiales bacterium
CGATGAGAGACGTGTCCCCTTTTTGAGGGTCGGCAAGTTCATCAGGTTCGATCCAGCGGAGATCTCTGGGTGGCTCGACGCCAACCGCGTCCCTGGACGCCCACCCATTAGCACGTGACGGTCAGAGTTCGATGTCGTATTGCCGACGGCGCTTGCTGCCGACGTGTCCGGGCAGACCACTTACGATCGTCCCTTCGCTCGGGCGACGCTGGGCACGTTCGCACGAGGCAACAAAAAGTGACGACCCCCCCGCCGATAACTGGAGGGACGAGGAGCTACCCAACTATCAGCGCGCCTGGACTGTGGCGTCGCGATACATTAATGTTACGGCTGGACAAAGGAGGCCGAGATGCCAGCACGAGAACGGAGCGTCTTCTGGGATGAACTCGAAAGGGAGCTAGCGGACCCCGAGTTTCGCAGGCAATTCGTCCTGGAGCGGAACCGGGTGGAAACGGTCGACAGGGTAATGAACCTCATCGTCGACGCGCTGGACGAGTCGGGCCTCTCGAGGGCGGACGTGGCGCGCGCCATCGGGTCACACTCCGCGGCTGTGCGGCGGTTGCTCAACCTGGATGCCGGCCCCGTGAACCCCACCCTGCGCACACTCTCGGACGTGACAGCCGTGCTCGGTTTCCAGGTCGAACTGGTCCCAATGAAGCCGGAGACCCGCCACAAAGTCACGGACCAACTGATGGATAGCCAGGAAGACCCTCAGGCCGTCGCCCCGGCTCGGCGCCAGCGAAAACCTACGACGGCAGCGTAGTCCTGAGACGTTCACGCCAGCGACCGTGGGTTCCGGGAAAGGTACTCCCTACCCAGAGCGAGGACTTTCTCGTAGTCGGCGTCCGAAAACTCGGTCCGGAAGGCCTTCGTAGCCCCGCAGAGCACCGTCAGGAGTGGGCCTCGACCTCGAGCGGCCGTGTCCAGCTTGCAAAATAGGCGGTAGTGACGCCGGCCAGGTCCGTCCACGCGTATTTCGTGAAATCCGGTCATCGTGCCGTGCATCGCTTCCCACAAACCGCCGCCAGAAAACCGGGTTGGAGGAGCGGCGGCAACCGCAACGAGTACGGCCCGCAGCTTCGTTCGCACAGCGACCGGACAGGAGGCGAGGAACTCACTCCCGGGGACCGCCTCTCGTGGGTCATCATTCTTGTGCCGCTTGAAATAGACGATCTCGTAGGGGGCGCTTTTGCCCACTGCCGGTTCGGGCTGGCGAGCTGGCGTGCGTGGGGCTGACGCATTTCGCGCCCGCCGGCGGGCCCTGTCTGGCGTCAACCGGCGAGGACCTTTGCAATGCGGTCGTTTGCGAGGGTTTCGTCCTCGGCGAGGGCGCCCACGTAGGTAGATACGAGCGTCTCGACGCTATGCCCCAGCCGGCGGGCGACCTCGCCGAGGGGAGCACCGGCCTTGAGCCACGTCGTGGCGGCGGCGTGGCGACAGTCGTAAATCCTCAGCGGCGCCATGCCGGTCTCTCTCAACGCTCGCTGCCAGGCCCTGGACCAGTTCGAGCGAGTCGGCAACTTCCCATTCCGAGTGCGGAAGAGAAGCTCTTCGGGACCGAGTGCACGGTCGTCTACCCACATCTTGAGCATGCTGACAAGAACAGGCGGGATAGGGACCGACCGCGGACCGGTTTTGGGCTCGCCTGGTTCGTCGAAGGAGACATCGGCTTCAATCACGTCGAGCCGGCCCCAGCCCTCTTCCGGGAGCTGCAGAGCTCGAGGTCGCAGCATTACCACCTCTGACGGCCGGAGCCCGGCATAGTAAACGACTGCCGTCATCGACCGGTACTTGAGGCTCCCCGGCTGGTGGCTGGCGATGGCCTCGATTGCCTTCGCCATCGCCTTCGGTTCGGGGAGCCTACGCACGTCGAGCTGCTTCGTTCGAGTGGCTTTTCGCTGTGAGCGCCCCCTTGGTCTAGGCGGCCAGGGATCTGCGGCAAGTATCTCCAAGTCAACGGCCCGCCTGATGCAGGCATGGGCGACCTTGCGGTACCTCGACGCGGTCGAAGCAGCCAGCGCGCCGCCGTCGCCGGCGGTTAGCAGCCGCCTCTCGGCCATCGCGAGGACCTGTCGGTTCAGCTGGCCAATTTTCAAACACCAGCGTTCAAGCCACTTCTCGGCCGGATCGTCCGGGACTGGCACAGAAGTGGGTGGCAGCGTCGCGAACAAGTGCCGCCTGAGGTCCGGGGGCGGGAGAGGAGCCTCTAGGACGACCATGAGCGGCACAAACCGGGCGAGCGCCTCGACGGCAGAGGCTCTCGTACGCGGTGCCCATTCCGGCCACTCCTCGGCCAGCCAGCGGCGCACCCAAGCGTGCGCCTGCACGTCCCCGGGGCCCGGCCTCCACGCCAGCGGCTCCCCTGTCAACTCGTCAAAGACCTCGCCCGTAGTCTTTGCGTGTGAAAGCAGGGACCGGTACCGCTCCCCCTCTGTCTTCGTCCGGAACGAGCGGCTGTGCTGCTTGCCCCCCACAGCCCAGCGCACGATCCAGGGGCGCTTCGTGCGCTCGGAAAGTGGACGGTTCTGAATGCCAAACACCTGCACCTGTTGGAAAGGCATCGTCATCGCGAGACCTCCGGTGGGCCGACTCGGATTTGAGAGGGCCTTGGGGGGAGGCTAGCTCAGCTTATAAGGCGATAGCAACTACCAGCTAAAACGTCGGGATAGAGCGCCGGCCTCCGGAGCCGGGTGCGCAGGTTCGAATCCTGTCGGGGGCACGGCGGACAGCAATTAGACCGTTTACCAGGAGGGACTTTGGAGGGCCTCCCTTCCCTTACCGCCCGTCGGAGGCCTCTGTGGCCACCTGTTCACCTTTGTGGTTGAGCCACCTGATTACCTTTCTGAGTGGAAGGAGCCCTCGGTGGTAGTTGGTGTCGGGCCACTCGGCCGGCTCCAAAGCGGTCCTCGTGAGCTTCCGTGATAGGTGGCGCTGCTCATCCCGAACAGCCACCGGTATGCCCTGACCTAGCTACCACCCGGGCCTTCTTCGCCGCCCGAGCGGCAGGCTGGGAGGACCGGTTCCCCAACGATGGTCCCGCCTATGCTGCGGCCGTCGAGAGGCCCTCGCCGTCCTGATCGACGCTTCCCTATCTTCCTCCGAGCGCGCCGGTGGCTTTGCGCAGCTGTTTCTTCCGATGCTGGCCCGATTGGGCCCCGACGAGACCCGGCAGTTTTACCAGTTGGCTGAAGAGCGAGGCGAGTACGCCGCGCTTGTCTACTTGACCGAGGTCACCCAGAGGCCCTAGCGGCCGCCTGGCAGGCAGAGCAAAGGCCGAGGATGGCGAAGTGGATGGGGTCGATCGAGAACCCGAGACGGGTCATGACCGTCTTGGATAACCCTTTGAACAGGTCGTCTGGGGCGTCGATGGTAGCGTCGCAGACCTCGCACAGGAAATGGGCATGCGCCGCCGAAGCCAGCTGATAGGTGGCCGGGCCGTGCCCGAGGTGAGAGTGCACGACTACTCCGAGCCGCTGCATATCGTCCAAGTTGCGATAGACGGTCGAGATATGGATGTCGGGGGCGCGGGACTGAACGGCTTCGGCGAGCTCTTCGGCGGTCAGGTGCCGGTGGGCGTCGAAGAGGGCCTGCAATATGACCCGCCGCGAGATCGTGGCCCGGCCCCCTCTAGCCCGCACCAGGGCCAGGACATCATCAACCGAAGAGACCCGGCCCGACGGGCGGGCCCCGGCCAGGGAGATCGGCTTGCTCACCAGGTGACCAGCTTAGGGCTCATCGATAGTGGGTAACTGGATTGGCACCTGGACGCTATTGCGCTCAACTCGCATCTAAGGCTACAGTACCGCGAAGCCAGCAAGAGTGCTAGGGCCCGCGTGCCCCGACCCCGGACCGGAGGAGAGCCATGGCCGTACAGAGCACGCCCGCCCCCCCTTTGACAACCGGCGTCATGCTGCGGGAGTCCTTCGCCGCCCTCACGCGGCGCGAGAAAACGAGGGTTATCGGTATGTACGGCACGATCCTGGCCCTCAACGTGATCGGCTTTGGCATCTTTGTCGCCTTCGTGGTGCCGTCCCACTACAAGGGCCTCGGTATGGGGGTGGCTGTGCTGGCCTACACCCTGGGCCTGCGCCACGCCTTCGACGCCGACCACATCTCGGCCATCGACAACACCACCCGCAAGAC
>JASHVH010000412.1 GCA_030039575.1 Acidimicrobiales bacterium
TGGATGTCGTTGACCGTCGTGCCCTCGTACACCGACGCCCCCAACCGTTCGACCGCGTCAGCCAGGCCCCTGACCAGCTTGGCCGGGTCGAGGGCGGCGCAATGGGGTGTGTAAGTGGCCCCGAGCCCGCCTCTAACCCCGATCAGTTCCTCCGCCTCCCCTCGGCTCAGCCAGCGAAGGTCTTCGTCTGCAATGCCCAGCGCGCGGGCCTCGGCCACCTCGGCCTGAGCGCGTTGTACCTGGGCGGCATTGCGAGCGACGACAATGGTCCCACCTTTGGCGAACCGGCAGTCGATACCCTCTGCCGCGGCGGACGCACCAACCTCGTCGACCGAGCGCTGCATGGCGAGCCGCATGGCGCGGGCCGAGCCGGCGCCGTACTCCCGGGCCAACCGGCCGTCAGAGGCCGGGAATAGCGCTGAACACCAACCGCCGTTGCGACCGGACGCCCCGAACCCGGCTACTTCCTTCTCGAGGACGGCTACCCGCGTACCTGGCGCCGCCTTCAGCAGGTAGTACGCCGTCCACAGCCCCGTAAAGCCGCCGCCCACCACGGCTACGTCGACGTCGGCGTCGGTCCCCAGGGGCGGACGGCGCAAGAGCGGCTCCGAAAGCCCGTCCCACCAAAGCGACAACGCCCGCCAACGGCGCTTTTCAGAGGCCTGCGTGTAAGTGCCGACAAGAGCGACGATAACACCTGGGCCCTTTCGGGGTCCGGCCCCCGTCCCTCGCCCTGGCGCGCGCCCGGTCCTCTATGATATTTGTGCCGATCCGTGGCATACATAACCTCGGCGACTTTCTGGAAGTCAGTGATATGGAGGTGCCGGTGCGAGAGTTGCACAATTTTATCCACGGGGAACAGGTCAAATCGGTGGGGGGAAAGACAGCGCCGCTTGTAGACCCGAGCACGGGCGAGGTTTTTGCGGACGCGCCCGTCTCTTCGCCAGAAGACGTCGAGCGGGCTTTTCTGTCGGCGAAGGAAGCCTTCAGGTCCTGGAAGCGCTCGACGCCGTCCGAACGCAGCCTGGCGCTAATACGTGTAGCAGACGCCATCGAGGCCCGCGCCGAGGAACTGGTCCGCACGGAATGCGAGAACACGGGTAAGCCCTTTGCCCTCACTATGTCCGAAGAGATCCCACCCATGATCGACCAGGTCCGTTTCTTTTCCGGCGCCGCTCGCCTCCTGGAAGGACGGGCCGCCACCGAGTACATGGCCGGTCATACCTCGTACATCAGGCGCGAACCGGTGGGTGTCTGCGCCGCCGTAACTCCGTGGAACTACCCGATGATGATGGCCGTTTGGAAATGGGCGCCGGCCATAGCAGCCGGCAACACCATGGTCATCAAGCCGTCGGAGACGACGCCGGCCAGCACCCTGCTCCTGGCCGAAATCCTGGCTGAGCATTTGCCACCCGGCGTCCTCAACGTGGTCTGTGGTGACCGCGACACGGGCCGCGCTCTTGTCGCCAACCGCATCCCGGCGATGGTGTCGATCACGGGGAGCGTGCGGGCCGGCATGGAGGTGGCCGCCTCCGCCGCCACAGATTTGAAACGCGTCCACCTCGAACTGGGCGGCAAAGCCCCCGTGATCGTCTTTGACGACGCTGAGGTCGCTCCGACCGCAGAAGGTGTTGCGGTGGCCGCCTTTTTCAACGCCGGGCAAGACTGCACCGCGGCCACCCGGGTCCTCGTCGGCCCTCGAGTTCATACCGATTTCCTCGATGCCCTGGTCGAACAGGCCCGGGGTACGGTCGTGGGGCCGTTCGGTCAGGACGATGCCAGCTACGGCCCACTTAATAATGCCAACCAGTTGGAGAGGGTCGAGGGTTTCTTGGAGCGCGTCCCGGCCCACGCACAGGTGCTCACGGGAGGCGGGCGAGTCGGAGAAAGCGGTTATTGTTTCGCCCCCACCGTGGTCGCCGGCCTCCGCCAAGAGGACGAGATGGTCCAGCAGGAGGTGTTCGGGCCAGTTATCACCGTGCAAAGGTTCGAGGACGAAGCGGAGGCGCTGGAATGGGCTAACGGCGTAGAGTACGGCCTCGCCTCCAGCGTTTGGACACGCGACCATGGGCGGGCCATGCGTATGGCCCGGGACCTTGACTTCGGTTGCGTCTGGATAAACACCCACATCCCGTTGGTGGCCGAGATGCCACATGGGGGCTTCAAGCACTCTGGCTACGGGAAAGACCTTTCTGTGTACGGCTTCGAGGACTACACCCGGGTCAAACATGTGATGAGCTTTATAGGAAGTTGAACGGGTAACGAAGGGCGCAGCCCTCCGCCACGCCCCGCAACCGCGAAGGTTGCCTGGGCCAGCGTAAAAAAAAGGAGGCTTTGTGAGTTCTATTTCGGGGTTGGTCACCACCGACGCCGCGTTGGCCGACCGCTCGGACAAGGGCTTGAAAGGTGGTGCCCTCGGTCTCCTGTCGAGCACGGTCGTGGGTGTCGCTTCGACCGCGCCTGCTTACAGCCTCGCCGCCACGCTTGGCTTCGTGGTCGTGGTCATCGGGGTAAGGGCGCCGATCGTAACCCTCCTGGCCTTTATCCCGATGCTGCTTATTTCGTACGGTTACAAAGAGCTCAACCGCGCCGATCCCGATTGCGGGACTACTTTCACCTGGGCCACCCGGGCGTTCTCACCGGGCACGGGGTGGATGGGCGGCTGGGGCATCGTAGCCGCCGACATCCTGGTCATGCCCAGCCTCGCCCAGGTGGCCGGCCAATACGTGTTCTTGCTTTTCAACGCTAAAGGCATCGGTTCTCAGGCCAACAGCGGATGGGTGCTCCTCGTCGGCATCGTCTGGATAATAGCTATGACGGTTATTTGCTACGTGGGGATCGAGATTTCGGCCAATTTCCAGAAAGCCCTGCTTGGCGTCGAGCTCACGATGCTCCTCCTCCTGTCGGTCGTGGCCCTGGTCAAGGTCGCCAATGGTACCGCTCCTTCGGGCCACCTGGTCCCGCACTGGTCGTGGTTCAACCCCTTCGGCGGCTCCTTTTCCGCTTTTGTCGCCGGCCTTACGCTGATGCTGTTCATTTACTGGGGGTGGGACACCTCGGTCTCGGTGAACGAGGAGACGGCCAACAAACACGTCACCCCGGGCCGGGCCGCCGTGTTCGCTACCGTGATCCTGCTCGTTATTTACGAGGTGGTTGTGCTCGCCGCGCAGTCCTACGCCGGCCTGGGGAAAACAGGCATCGGGTTGGGGAACCCGGACCACCAGAACGACGTGCTCTCGGTGCTTGGCGGTTCGATCTTCGGTTCGTCTGGCTTGGGCAGCGTCCTCACCCATCTCCTGTTGCTGATGGTGCTCACCTCGGCTGCCGCCTCCACTCAGACGACCATCCTGCCGACGGCCCGGACAACACTTTCGATGGCGGTCTACAAGGCGATACCTGAGAAGTTCGCCCGGATCCACCCCCGGTTCCTCACGCCGACGTGGTCGACAGTGGCCATGGGGGGCGTGTCCATCGTGCTTTACGTGATCTTGAATTTCATTTCTGCCGGCACCGTGATCTCAGACTCGGTAACGGCGCTTGGGGTGCTGATCGCTTATTATTACGGGCTCACCGGGCTGGCGTGCTTCTGGTACTACAGACGGTCCCTTTCGCACAGCACCCGGAACCTCTTCGTGCAGGGGATATTGCCTCTGCTGGGGTGGGTGATCATGTGGTCCATCGGGGGGTACAGCCTGGTCCAGGACTGGAAACCCTCGAACAGCTATACCTCGTGGCACGTACCGGGGCTGGGCTGGCACATTGGAGGCGCTTTCCTACTGGCCGCCGGCTCGCTCGTGCTCGGGGTTGTACTGATGTACGTCTACCGCGCCGTAGCCCCGGCGTTCTTCAGGGGTGAGGTGCTCAACGCCAGTACGGCCACGCTCGTCCCCGAGGACGTCGGCACCCCGGTCGGGTTGTTCGGGATCGAGCCGGGTGGGAGCCAGGAGACGGACACAGCCGGCTGACGCGGGGGGTTACCA
>JASHVH010000413.1 GCA_030039575.1 Acidimicrobiales bacterium
CATGACGCGGCCGGAATGACCAGGCCGGAATGAGCGGGCCTGAATGAGCGGGCCCGAATGAGCGGGACAGGCTTGCCGCACGACCCAAGCCAGCCTCTGCCTGTCGAAGCTCAGCAACTCTGGGAGGTCAACGCCGGCTGGTGGCAGCGGTCCTTCACCGAAGGTGCCGACCCCGAGTACAGGGAGCAAATAGTCCCGCTCCTGATCGAGCTTTTGACTGAGGCGGCGCCGGCGACCGTGCTCGACATCGGTTGCGGCGAGGGCCAGTTGTCCAGGGTGGCCGCCCGCCTGCCAGGGGTGCGCTTCGTCGCCGGTGTCGACCCCACCAGCTCGCAGCTCGAGGCCGCCCTCGAGCGCCAGCCCGGGGCTCGGGGCGCCGAGACCGGGGATGCCGAGGCCGGGGATGCCGAGGCCCGGGATGCCGAGGCCCCGGATGCTGGGGCTGGGCACGCCGAGGCTGGGCACGCCGAGGCCCGCGATGCCGGGGCCGGGTACGCCGAGGCTGGCGACGCCGGGGCCGAGCACGCCGCCACCGGGGGCACCGCTGGGCACGCCGAAACTGGGCACGCCGAAACTGGGGCCGCCGAGGCTGGGCACGCCGAGACCGAGGATGACGGGCACGGCCGCCGCGCACCGGGCTCGGCAGGCGTGCAATACGCGAGGGCAACCGCGACGGCGCTCCCATTTTCTGACCAGAGTTTCGACGCCGCATTCGCCTGCCTGGTCTTGGAGCACATAGAAGGCCTCATGGAAGCGATAACGGAAGTGGGCCGGGTGGTGCGCCCGGGGGGGAGCTTCCTTTTGTTCATGAACCACCCGCTCCTCCAGGTGCCCGGGAGCGGCTGGGTGGACGACGACATCCTCGGGGAGCAGTACTGGCGCATCGGTCCCTACCTGGCCGAAAACCATGCGGTCGAGGAAGTCGACAAGAACGTCTGGATCCCCTTCGTCCACCGTCCTCTGTCTGTCTACGTCAACGCCCTGGCGGCGGTGGGCATGTACCTGACCAAAATGATCGAGCCGGCCCCACCGCCAGGGTTCCTCGAAAAAGCCGAAGAGTACCGCCAGGCCGCCGGTTTCCCGCGCTTGCTGGTCCTGCGGGCCGAAAAGTTCGCCCTCCCTTGACCCCCGGCCCGCCTGCGCCCGCCGCGATTTGGGCACGGGTTGCTGGCACAATTGGAACGTGGCCGAGTTCGTAGTCGTCACCGGGCTGTCCGGCGCAGGGCGTTCCCAGGCGGGCGCCGTCCTGGAAGACATCGGGTGGTACGTGATGGACAACATCCCGACCGCCCTCATCACCAAGGTGGCGGAACTCGTTGCCGGCCCGGCGCCGGAGACGCAACGTCTGGCCCTGGTGGTCGGCCGCCACGCGGCCCAGTTGGGTGAGCTCCAGGCGGCCATACAACGACTGAGAGCGTCGGGGGAGCGAGTGAAGGTGCTCTTCCTGGACGCCTCGGACGAGGTCCTCGTCCGCCGGTTCGAGGGGAACCGCCGGCGCCACCCGCTGGGCACAGAGGGGGTCGTGGAAGCGATCGCCGACGAGCGGCGCCGGCTGGGGGCCATAAAAGAGATGGCTGACATCGTGGTCGACACGAGCGACCTCAACGTGAACCAGCTCCGGGAGCGGCTGTCCGAGCTGTTCAGCGACGGCGAGACGCTCGATATGCAGATCCTGGTGCTCAGCTTCGGGTTCAAGCACGGGGTGCCGCTCGACGTCGACAACGTGCTCGACGTGCGTTTCCTGCCCAACCCGCACTGGGTGGAGGCCATGCGCCCCCTGACCGGGCTCGACGAGCCGGTGCGCCGCTACGTGCTCGGCCAGCCCGAAGCCAAGGAGTTCCTGGACAGAGTCGAGCACTTGCTCAACTTCCTCGTGCCCGCCTACATCAACGAAGGCAAGTCCTATCTGACGATCGCCATCGGCTGCACCGGTGGCCGTCACCGCAGCGTGGTGCTGGCCGAGGAGATCGCCAACAGCCTGCGCGAGCTGGGGTACAACCCGAGCGTTACTCACCGCGACGTCGACCGCTGAGCTCGGGCCGGCGGGACCGGCCCTGGGAACCGGACTGGACAGGCTCTGAATAGATGGCCCCAAATAGATGGTCCCAAATAGATGGCCCCAAATAGATGGTCCTGGTCAGGCGCGGACTGGCCTATCGGCGGCTTCGCCTAGGATGTGCGGCGCCGGGCAAGCGATCAAGGAGTGAAAGTCATGGCTGTCAGGGTTGGGATAAACGGCTTCGGCCGGATCGGGCGGAACTTCCTGCGCGCCGCGTTGGCCAGCGGGGCAGAGGTTGAGATCGTGGCGGCCAACGACCTGGCCCCCCCAGAGACGAACGCCTACCTGCTCAAGTACGACTCCACCTTCGGGCGGCTGCCCCAGGAAGTGAAGATCTCCGAGGACACCATCGCCGTTGGCCCTCATAGCTTCAAGGTGTTCTCCGAGAAGGACCCCAAGGCGCTCCCATGGGGCGACGTCGGCGCCGACGTTGTTATCGAGTCCACGGGCCGCTTCACGGACGGCGAAAAGGCGGCCGCCCACATCGAAGCCGGGGCGAAGCGGGTCATCATCTCGACGGCGGCCACCAACGTGGACGCCACCTTTATTGTTGGGGTCAACGACGACATCTTCGACCCGGCTGTGCACCGGGTCATCTCGAACGCCAGTTGTACGACCAACTGCTTCGTGCCGATGATCAAGGTCCTGGACGATGCGTTCGGTGTCGAAAAAGGCTTGATGACGACCGTGCACGCCTACACCAATGACCAGAACTTGCTCGACCTCGTGCACAAGGACCTGCGCCGGGCCCGGGCAGCGGCCAACAACATAGTGCCCACGAGCACGGGCGCCGCCCGGGCCACCAGCCTGGTGCTCACCAATATGAAAGGCCGGCTCGACGGGTCGTCGCTGCGGGTACCGGTGCAGGACGGCTCCATCACGGACTTCACGGGCATCCTGGCCCGCGACGTCACCCCGGACGAGGTGAACGAGGCGTTCAAGGTGGCCGCCACCAGCGGCAGGTTGGCCAACGTCCTGGAGTACACCGACGAGCCGATCGTCAGTTCTGACATCATCGGGTCGCCGGCCAGCTGCACCTTCGACTCGAAGCTCACGATGGCGATGGGCTCTCTGGTCAAGGTGTTCGGCTGGTACGACAACGAGTGGGGCTACTCGAACCGCCTGGTCGACCTGGCCCTGATCGTCGGCCGCGCCTAGGCGCATGCAACTGCCACAGCTGGAGGACCTCCCCCCCGTCAGGGGCAAACGAGTACTGGTCCGGTGCGACTTCAACGTGCCGCTGGCGGGTGACGTGATCACCGACGACCTGCGCATCCGCCTGCCCATCGACACCCTCACGTGGCTGCTCGACCAGGGGGCGGAAAAGCTCACCGTCTGCAGCCACCTGGGCCGGCCCAAGGGCAAACCGGACCCCAAGTACGATATTGCCCCGGTCCGCCGGCGACTGTACGAGCTGCTGGAGGACCGGGACGCCAGTACCGAGCGGGTCGAGCTGCTCGAGAACCTGCGCTTCAACCCGGGCGAAGAGGCGAACGACCCCGCTTTCGTCGCGTCATTGGTAGAAAATCAGGACCTTTACGTAGATGATGCGTTTGGCGCCGCCCACAGGGCGCACGCCTCGATCGTCGGTCCACCGGCTTTCCTGCCTTCGGCGGCCGGCCGCGTCTTGGCCCGCGAAGTCGAGGTCCTCGACGGCCTCCTGCAGGAACCGCGACGGCCGTTCGTGGCGGTGCTCGGCGGGGCAAAAGTGTCAGACAAGCTGGGGGTGATCGACGCTCTTCTCGGCAAGGTCGACACTCTCCTGGTCGGGGGCGGGATGTGCTTCACCTTCCTGGCCGCCCAGGGCCATGACCCGGGCGGGTCCCTGCTCGAGCACAGCCAGGTGGAAAACTGCGCCCGGCTGCTGAGCGCGGCAGAGGCCTCCGGGAAGCGGATCCTGGTGCCGACCGACATCATCGCCCTTTCCCCTGATGGGGTCTTCGGCGCCGGCCGGGCGCCCGAAGGGGAGATGGAGCAGTTCGGGCCGGACCTGCCGGAGGGATGGCTGGGCCTCGATATAGGCCCCGGCACGGCGGCGGCCTTCGCGGACGAGATCGCGTCGGGGGCGACGGTGTTCTGGAACGGGCCCATGGGCGTCTTCGAGGACCCGCGCTTCGCCGCCGGGACAGAAGTGGTGGCGGAGGCGGTGGCCTCGACGGAGGGGTTTTCAGTGGTGGGCGGCGGGGACAGCGCCAGCGCGCTCAAAGAGTTCGGCCTCGACGACCAGGTCGACCACCTCTCGACGGGAGGCGGGGCGTCCCTCGAGTTCATAGAGAAAGGCGACCTCCCAGGGCTGGCTGCTCTCCGCGATTCCGCGGCGCGGACTGGCGCCTCACCCAGCACCAAATCAACTGCCCAGAGTGGCTGACCGCAAACCGCTCATAAGCGGCAATTGGAAAATGAACCACACCCATCTGGAGGCGATCGCCGTCGTCCAGAAGCTGGCTTACAGCCTGTCGCCGGCAGATTACGACCGGGTCGACGTCTCCGTCCACCCGGCTTTTACCGCCTTGCGGTCGGTTCAGACGCTGCTGGACGCAGACGAAATCCCGATCGCCCTGGGGGCCCAAAATGTGTACCCGGCCGAGTCGGGCGCCTTTACCGGCGAGGTGAGCCCCGTAATGTTGGCCAAGCTCAACGTTCGCTACGTGATCGTGGGCCATTCCGAGCGCCGCGAGATTTTCGGCGAGACCGATTCGTTTGTGAACGAGAAACTTCTCGCCGTCCTGAAGCACCGGATGTCGCCAATTCTTTGTATCGGCGAAACGCTTGCTGAACGTGAGGCGGGAACCACGGAGAGTAAGTGCATACGGCAGCTCGAAGGTGGCCTGCAAGGGGTCTCACCAGAAGCCGCCGCCAACGTTGTGATCGCGTACGAGCCCATTTGGGCCATTGGTACGGGCCGGACCGCAAGTGCCGCCGACGCCGAAGAGGTGTGCAAGGGCATACGAGGGTGGTTGGCGGCCAATTACGGTGCTGAACTGGCCCAACGCCTCCGGGTCCAGTACGGAGGGTCCGTCACCCCGGCGAACATCGCCGAGCTGATGGCGGAGGACGACATCGACGGTGCCCTGGTCGGGGGGGCCAGCCTCGACGCCGAGCGCTTCAGCCAGATCGTCCGGTTCGGTCGTTCGTAGCCCCGGGAGACCGACGCCTGCCCGCCACAGAGGGCGCGTAGTACGACAGCCGCGCGAATGGTATCTTTCATTCGACCCGGCCGTTGGCTGGCCGGCGCCCGAGGTATACACCTAGTAAAAGCAGGAGGTGCCAGCTAAGTGGTGATCACGTGGGTGTCCATCGCGATCCAGATTGTGCTGTGCATAACCCTGGTCATCTCGATCCTGCTCCACAGCGGGAAAGGCGGGGGCCTTTCAGAGATGTTCGGGGGTGGGCTCGGCTCGGCCGCAGCGTCTTCGAGCGTGGTCGAGCGCAACCTGGACCGTTTTACGGTCATAACGGCGATCGCCTTCGGCTTCAATACGACGATCCTGGCCATACGGCTCGGTTAAAACGCGGGCGCGGTTAGGCGGAGGCCAACCGCGGCGCTTTTGGGGGCACGGCCGGGGGGCTTAGCGGGCAACGCGAGCACGCTCACGAAAGGCAAATAATGAAGTTTTTGAAAATGGTAGGTCCCGGGTCGAGGGCCATTGGGGTGGTTGTCGTAGCCGGCGCCATGGTCCTCACCTCTACCGGCTACGCCGGCGCCCAAAGCACCGGTAATTACGGCCCGAACGGTGCTGTCCCCGCCGTCGGCACCAAAGTCCAGGGTGGGACCGCATATTTCCAGGAGGGCCCAGCGGCGCCTCCGACTTATATTTTCCCCTTTATCAGCCCTCAGGTCTGTTCGACCATGAACTACGGCCAGTTCACGTACCTTATGTACCGGCCGCTTTACTGGTTCGGCAACAACAACAGCCCGTCGGTCGACTACAACTATTCCGTCGGCAACGCTCCCGTGTGGAGCAACAGCGACAAGACCGTCTCGGTCACGCTGAAGGACTGGAAATGGTCCAACGGCGAGTCGGTAACCAGCCGTGACGTCGAGTTCTGGATGAACATGATGAAGGTCGAGGCACCGAAGTTCAACTGGTGCGACTACACCCCCGGCTATTTCCCGGACAACGTGGCCTCCATCGACTATCCAAACTCCAGCACGGTTGTCTTCCACCTGAAGGCGTCGGTCAACCCGACCTGGTTCCTCTACAACGAGCTGTCCCAGATCACGCCGATGCCGATCGCGTGGGACCGCACCTCTGCGTCCGGGCCCACTCCCACGCCGAGCACCCCGAACCTGCCTGACACGACAGCGGCCGGCGTGGCCAAGGTGTACACCTACCTGAACAGCCAGGCCACCAATGTGGCCAGCTACGCCAGCAGCCCGCTCTGGTCGGTAGTCGACGGGCCGTGGAAGCTGCAGAGCTTCACGACCACCGGCGAGGTCACCTTCGTGCCTAACACGGCCTACAGCGGGTCGCCGAAGCCCAGCCTGGCCAAGTTCGTCGAGGTGCCCTTCACGTCGGACGAGTCGATCCTCAACGAGATCAAGTCCGGCGGCCCGAGCGCCCTGTCGATGGCCGAACTGCCCGACGAGTACATCCCGCAGCTGAAGTCGGTCGAGAGCGAAGGCTACAACGCCGTCAACTTCACGGACTACAGCATCTCGTACTTCCCGTTGAACCTGGGCAACCCGACCTTCGGGCCCGTGTTCCAGCAGCTGTACTTCCGCCAGGCCTTCCAGCACCTGGTCGACGCCAAGGGCTGGCTGGAGAAGATCCTGGGCGGCTTCGCCGTCCCGACCTACGGACCGGTGCCCACCGCGCCGTTCAGCCCCTGGGTGGACACCTTCGAACGGGACAACCCGTACCCGTTCAGCCTCTCGGACGCGGCCAAGCTCCTGAAGTCCCACGGCTGGGCCAATGTCGGGCCGGGCGGGGTCGCCACCTGCGAGAAGCCCGGTAGTGCGGCCGACGAATGCGGGGCTGGTGTGCCCAAGGGCCTCCAGCTCAAGTTCAACCTCCTGGCGCAGAGCGGCTCCGTAGTGACGGCCGAGGAAACGGCCGACTTGAAGGCGCAGGCCTCCCAGGTCGGCATCGACATCGAGCTGACGACGGCCCCGTTCGCCCAGGTCGTGGGCAAGGCCATCGACTGCGGCCCGGACGGCGCCGCCCCGTCCAGCTCGGCCAAGTGCTCCTGGACCGCTCTCGACTGGGGGGCCGGCTGGGTGTACGCGCCGGACTACCTGCCCACCGGGGAGACGCTCTTCCTGACGGGTGCCGGTTCCAACTTCTCCGGCTACAGCAACGCCGAAGCGGACAAGCTGATCAACGCCACCACCAGTGGCCCGGCCAGCTTGACCATCCCCAACATGGACGCCTTCGAGAACTACCTGGCCAAAGAGGTCCCCGTCGTCTTCTTCCCGACGGCTACGGGCAACCCGACGTCGGCCGCCATCGACCTGATCTCGAAGCACCTCGGGGGCTTCACCAACAACGTGTACACCAACCTGACCCCGGAGACTTGGTACATAACCAAGTAAATTTGGGCCTAAAATAAAGGGATGAGGAGCTCCAGTTGACCGGGTACATTATCCGGCGGGTAGGCCAGGCCATCATTGTCGTCCTCGGGGTGACCTTGATCGCTTGCTTGCTGGAGCACCTCATCCCGGGCGGGATCGCGCGGTCCATCCTCGGGCCGCGCGCCACGCCTCAGTCGATCGCAGCGTGGAACAAAGAGAACGGCTACGACAGCCCGCTCTACTACCAGTACTGGATCTTCCTCGACCACCTCGTCCACGGGAACCTGG
This sequence comes from Acidimicrobiales bacterium, assembly GCA_030039575.1. Classification (GTDB taxonomy): domain Bacteria; phylum Actinomycetota; class Acidimicrobiia; order Acidimicrobiales; family Palsa-688; genus Fen-671. The sequence continues at coordinate 7,863 of JASHVH010000413.1, forward strand.
GGTTCTCGTACAAGCTCAACCGCAGCGTCGACAGCATCATCGCCTCGGACCTGCCCCGCGATGTGCTGCTCGTGGGCACCTCGCTGGTACTGGCGGTGGTGATCGCCGTCCCCTTCGGCGTGATGCAG
>JASHVH010000414.1 GCA_030039575.1 Acidimicrobiales bacterium
GGCGTTCAGGAGCAGCACCGTGAGCAGGGCGCGCTCGCCCTCGCCGCCGAGGGCCACCGGCCCCCCGTCGTCACCGAGGACCAACAGCGGGCCGAGCAGGTAGTAGCGCATGCACCCTCCTCCGACGAGCCCGATCCTACGCCCCCGGGCCAGGCCGGCCGGCCTGACGCCGGGGCGTCAGCGGCCCGTAACGGGGCGGTCAGCGGCTACCCGCAGCGTGAGAAGAGCACCGGCAACCGGCCGGTCACCACCAAGGAGCCAACATGAACAACTCCCGCCGCCTCGCCACCCTCGGCGCCGGCCTGGCCCTTTCGGCCCTGGCCTTCACCGCCACCGCCCCGGCCGCCTTCGCCATCATCCCCGGCCCGGCCCATCCCCCCACCGTCGCTGCCAAATATGTCCCTCCGGCCCCCGTCACCGCCGGGCCATCAGTTGCCCGGCAGGCCCTCTCCAACGTCGGAGGCCACCACGCCCGCCACGAAGCCCGGCATCAGCCCGACCCCATCCCGGTCGCGCCGGCGGCTGGCCATACTGGCATAATTCCGGCCTGATGGCGGGTTTCCTCTCGATGCAGGGGTGTCGGAGCCGAGCCGTGTGCACCAGCTAGCCGTCGCGTCGAGACCACCGGTGGGGGCCGAACATACGGAGCGGCACATGGGGAGCCAAGCTCTCTGCTCGTTCTCCCGGGCGCTTCACGGCCCGGGGCCGCCCGCCGACCCGCCCGCAACGGCAGCGGCCGCGTGGTCATGGCTGTCTAGTCTGTGCCTGTGGCAGTCGGTGCCGACGCGGTGGCTACGGCCCTAGCGGTTACCTGGGAGCATGTGTTCCAGGCGGTGCCGGCAGGTTGGGCCCGGCGCCGGGGAGGCGTGGTGGCCGGGGTAACGGGGGTAGCTCTCCCCACCCTCAACGGGGTGTGGCCCGAAAGCTCCGACCCTGACCCTGGTGCCGTCGTCGAGCTGCTCGAGGAGGTGGCTGCCACGGGGTTGCCTTACTGCCTGCAGTTGCGCCCGGGCGCCCGCCCAGGCTTGACGGGCCTGGCGCTCGCCAGAGGGATGGCGCCCGAAGAGCCGTTGCCGCTCATGCTGCTGGAGGGTACTGGCGCCCTTGGCGCCGTCGTCGCTGCGGATGGACTGGTCGTCCGCCAGCTGTCGCCGGACGAAGCCGGCACGCACGCGAGAGCGGCGGCCACCGGCTTCGAGGCCCCAGAAGCGCCCTTCCTGCAGTTCATCACCCCTTCGGTGCTGGCTTTACCAGGGGTGCGCTGTTACCTGGGAGAGGTCGATGGCGAGCCGGTCACCACCGGCATGGGGGTCAGCGTCGGCCCTTTTGTCGGCATCTTCAACATCGCCACCGCGCCAGTCCACCGGGGCAGGGGCTACGGGGCGGCCGTCACTGCCCGCGCCGTCACCGATGGCCTGGCCGCCGGCGCCCAGTGGTCCTGGCTACAGTCGAGCGCGCCAGGCCACAGCCTTTACCGGCGCCTCGGTTTCAGGGACATCGAAAGTTGGGGCGTCTGGCTAAGCACCGCGGGCGGTACGCTCGACAAACCGCCCAGGTCGCCTTGACATTTTCGACTGCTGAGCTCCATTTTGCCCCACGTGTTGCCGCCGCCGGGGCGAGGTGTCGCGCCGCGTTGGTCGAACCGCCGAGCGGCGAGAAGGTCCCAGCGGTTCCCGGATCACGCTGGGTGACGGCACGTCGGTGCGCAGTGACTGACCCGACGTCGAGGCACGGCTCTCAAGCTTCTTCAGGCAGGAGGTCGTCTTTTTCCCCACCTGCTGAGCGCGTTCGGCGCCGGTCGGGTGGAGGTGGTCCCGGGTCAGGCCAGCAGTCAGCCTCCGGCGGGGTTGTGACCGACAGCTGCTCCAGCTCGGCCAGCAGCGCGTGCAGGCGGCGGGAGCTCTCCGCCCAGGGACGGTAGCGCTCGAACTGCTCCTCGCCGCCTCGTGTTCAGCGACCAAATGCGAGTTCTCGTTCGGCCTGGCGCCTGGTGCCATGGAAGGTCGCCTGCCGATGCCGGACTCGTCCGGTCGAGTCCCGGCCGACGTAGATCCGCAGTTCCCACACGTTCAGCGGTGGTTTTCCAGCCGGATGCTGCCAGCACGCTGCTACCCCCGGTCGCCGGGCTTGTTGGGCATCCTGTTTGGCATTTCCGGAGAAAGTTTACGACGCAGCTGACCACCAACAGAATGTGGCCTTTAAACTGGGATCTTGGCGGGAGCCCGAGAGCGGAATCGAACCGCTGACCTACGCATTACGAGTGCGTTGCTCTGCCGTCTGAGCTACTCGGGCTTGACCTGCCATTTTGATCTTCAGTCCATGCGAGCTTACACCTCTCGGACATATGTGGTTCCGTATCGAAAAATTCTCACTCTGCCGCATTTTCTAGTCGGTTGTTCCGCGCTGGTGCCGACCCTGGGAGGGCGCTGTTATTGGTCGCGATAACCGCCGTGCGGCGCAGACTGGCTTGAGCACTCCCGCCTGACCCGAGGTGCGGGTGGGACACTATGCGAGCCTGAAAACGGCCCAGACGACGTAATTGGCGCGAGATGACAGCGCCGTCTGTGGCGTTGACCGAGCCTACGGCTCGAGCTCCTATACGCTCCCGATCAAGCCGGGTTCACGACAGCTTGTGGACTGCCGTCATGACCACCTCGGCGACCTCCTTGGGGTGCGAGATCATAACTACGTGCGAAGCCCCGTCGACCTCTGTCACCGTAGCGCCCATGCGGTCGTAGCTGAAGCGGTGTACGCCGGGGTCAATACACCTGTCGGCGGTCCCGAATATCCCCCAGACCGGACGGCTGCGCCAGGCCGGGGTTGACGCCGCCTCAGTGAGAGCCACGCCGGCCAAGGGTCGCTGGGAGATGGCGTAAAACGCTGCATCAGCGTCTGGTACGTCGGCGCAGAACGACTCGTGGAAACCCTGAGGTGCGAGCGTGAACTCCTTGCCGCCATCAGGCAAGTCGTGCTGCACTATGTAGGGGATGATCCCCGGCGGGGGGAACTTGGACTGGAGGTCTGTCAGGTTCTCACCTTCGTCGGGAGCGAACCCGGAGATGTAGACCAGGCCGACCACGTTGTCAGCCGTGCCGGCCGCGGTGATGACCGAGCCGCCGTAGGAGTGGCCGACGAGCAGGACCGGCCCGTCTATCTCTTTGATGACGCCTTTCAGGTACTCGCCGTCGCCACCGGTCAAACCCCGCAGCGGGTTCGGGGGGGCGATGACCTTCACGTCTTCGCTCAGCAGCTGGTCATATAGAGCACGAAGACTTGATGCGTCAGCGAAGGCGCCGTGGACAAGGACGATGGTTGGACCAGCCATGGAAGCCACCTCTCTTTATCTAGCCGTACCGAACGTTTAGCGCGTCTGTGACGTCGGGTCAAGAGCCGGCTTGTTCAGGTGCGTCGGTTTGCGCTTGCCAGAAGATCTGCAGAGCACATCGACGCGGTGACAACGGTAGGCCGTGCGTAACCGGCCGGGATGAGCGAAGCTAGAGGGCCTCATGGCAGCGCGCATTGAGGAGATCCGTGCGGGGCTTGCCTATTTGCGTACGGCCGACCCGGTGCTTGCCGAGCTGATCGACCGCCGTCCCGATTTCGACCCCGACGTATTTATCCGGAGGCTGCCTGTCATGGACCTGTTCGGTGCGTTGATTTTCCAGGTGATCGGGCAGCAGATCTCGGTAGCCGCGGCGACTGCAATTTTTGCGCGCCTCACCGAGCGGTTCGGCGGTCGGGTGCCGGGCCCCGGCGAGCTGGCGGCTGTCGACCCAGGGACTCTGCACGATCTCGGGCTGTCCCGCCGGAAGGCCGCTACCGTCGTGGATCTGGCGCAACGCTTCAGCGACGGGCGCCTGTCCGAGGCCGAGCTGCGCGAGCTGCCTGACCAAGAGGTCATCAGGCGCCTCACCGAGGTAAAGGGGATCGGCGCCTGGACCGTGCAGGGCGCGCTCCTAATCGCTCTGCACCGGCCCGATGTCATCCGCACTGACGACTTAGCCCTGCGCCGCGCGGTCAAGGCGCGCTACGGCCTCGATCATCTCCCGGGCCCCGCCGAGGTGGCTGACCTAGCCGAAGACTGGACGCCCTACAGGAGCCTCGCCTCAAGCCTGCTGCTGGCCGCCGCGAGATCGAGCTGACTCACCTCAAATGCGACCTGGAGACAGCGCCTGGTTGGCGCCATGGCTTGTCCTTGTTTTCCAGGCCCTCGTTTGCGGACCGACGGGTGCCATGCTCCGCCATGCTGCTCAGGACAACACCCATGCGGCACTCACATCCAACTGCACCACTGCAAACCCGAGGCTCGCAGCGATCAGCGTTATCCGCAGTCGCCGGATGTCGCTTCCATTGAAATTGATTTCATCCGCTCGACTCCTTGCCAGGCGCCAGTGATCGCCGCCACCTTCCGCAGCCCGACGGGCTTACCCGACCAGATAGGTCTCATAAACCACGCCAGTGGGCTGCCGGCCGCCGACGCTGATGAAGACCCCTTTGTTCAGCCAGTCAAACTCAGGTACGGCCGTTTCGATCTGCGTCGCCGTACGGAAGACGTATTCGCTTGCATCGACGTTCTCGCCCTGGGCGAGGCGGGCCAGAACTTCCGGGCTGCCGTGACGTACCCCGTTCGCCCGAACGTAGAGGAGGGACCCGTCGTCGGTCTGCAGCGTGTAGCGGAGGTCAGCCAGTGCCGTGCCGTCCGGTTGGACGATCTGCCAGTCCGCGGCGGCCTCGGGTAGGAGGCGGCCGCTCATGTCAGGGCCGGTGAACGTCCCGCCGGACAGCGGCACAATACGGCGGTGGCCGGCGGGGATTTCGCCAACGTCTATGGGTTGGCCCAGGGTCGCCTGCAGGCGGTAGACGAGCGTGAACCGCGGCGCCGGGAGCGGGCCTCTCGCTGCCGGGTTGCCGGCTTGGGTCGTCGCCTGCTCCGCTTGGGGGTCGTTCGGGTGGGGACCGAGGGGCGTGACGGTGGTCTTCATCCAGTCGTGCAGCGGCAGCGCGCTGAGCAAACCCGTCAACTCTGTTTCGCTGTCGGCGCGGTATAGGCCTAGCACCGTCGTCTCGCCCGTCGGGACCGGTCGCTTCCACACACGTACAAGGTGGCCTTCGCGCTGCAGCTGCGCGGCGGCGGTCGCCTCGGCATGCTCCCGGGCTGCCACGTCGGGCTCCGGAGTCCCATCCGGGACCTCGATGGTAAACTCGACCAAGAACTCCACGGTCGTTAAGGATGAGGCATCCCGAGAAACGGGAACATGGCCATCAAATCATCGTGTGGTTTGATCGATTGAGGACTGGCCTGTCCATGCACCATGAAAATCATGCGAGCCGAGAAAACGTCGTCGGTCGGGACCCTGCCGTTGGGGTAGTGGGCCGGCACGGTACCGTCATAGTGGAGGATATCGGGCAGCAGGGTGAGCGCCGCAGTCGTGGCTTCGTCCGGTGAATAACCATGCCGCCGCAGGGTTTCCGACAGAGGCTCCAGGTGTTTCTTCACGTCGTCGACCGGGTCGGTGGCGTTGAACTCGTCCTTGATGTTGTTCGGGTTGAGGATCGGGTTGAAGGAAGGGTTTCCCTCCCGGTCCATCTGGACCAGCGTGCCGTCGCGGCGCAGGCTGAGGGTGATCCACACTCCGATCTGCGGGCCCGGGCCGAGCAGGTCGTTGGGTACCTCCAAGGCGATGGACAGTATGTTCGCGCTGCCGAACGTGTCTGTCCCCGTCCACTGGAAGTCCCCTTTTTCCCCGTCGATTAGCCAGTGCAAGACACCGTCGGCATCGGCGAAAAAGGGGTCGCTTCGTTCGCCGATGAACAGCCGGCAGGGGCCCGCCTGGACCGGCGTGGCCGTGGCACCAAAGCTGACCGGGGTAGCCTCTATAAGGATTTCACCCGAAGGCTCGCGCTTCCGGGCGTCGGCACCGGTGGCGTAATAGGCTGTGCCAGTTTGCCGCCCGTCTTCGAGCGAGGAGAAGGTGAAGCTGAAGGCTACGTCCGGCAACGCATCCCCGTTGTTGTCAATGTTGAACCTATGAACCGCGTCGGGGTGAAACCCGTCCCCCATCATGAACGGGTTCGAGTCCATGATCAACACTGTCCGATCGGGGTTATCTGGCGCGGCGAATACGAACAGGTCTGTAAGATCCAAACGGGCGTCGCCGCCGGGCGGTTTGAGGTTGGCGGCACTGAAGTGGTTAGACATGGTGGCTCCTTTCAGGCGAGGAATTTCGCGAGTTGGGTGTTCACCTGTGGCTGGACTTGCCGAAACCACGGCGGTCGTAAGTGGGCACCCGATGGCCGGCGTCCAAAAGCGTCGGGATCTGCCGGTCGCAGGCTCGGCCACTGAGCGGGTAACCGTGGACCAGGACCACCGGCGGCCCCGACCCGTGGTCCTCGTAGTACAACTCGATTGGAACAGAGTCCTCCTGGCCCACCTTGACCTTCGGCACAGCGTCCTCCGTTCCAGGTACACGCGTTCTGTGGGCAAAGGCGATCTCAGGCCAACGATCGCCACTGCTCAGCATCTCTTACCGGCTTGACCGTTGCACCCGTAAGTACCCTGGTCTCGCCCGGGATCTGACCAACGGGCCGCGATCGTGCCGCTCGCCGATTACGAGGTTGCAAGGCGGACACTGAGACTGGACAACTTACGGGTCGACCCGTCCAAGCCATACCTTTCCTCGCGTCGAAGCGATGAGGGTCATTACCGTCCCTGGTCTTCGCCACCGTGAGGGCCCTACAGTGGTGCCCGGTGCGCGCCTTGTTCGGCCGGGACGGTGAACTGACGGTGCTGGCCCAGCTCCTCGTGAAGGTGAAGGGCGGGCAGAGCGGGGTGCTCGTAGTCCGGGGCGAGCAAGGGGTCGGCAAAACCACGCTCCTTTCGCACCTGGAGGAGGGGGCCTCGGAGTTCAAGGTGGCCCGGGTTGCCGGCGTCGAGTCGGAAATGGAACTCCCCTTTGCCGGGTTGCACGAGCTGTGCGGTCCTCTGCTCGGGCGCCTGGATGGGTTACCTGAGCCGCAGAGGGAGGCTCTGAGCGTCGCCTTCGGTCTCAGGTTCGGGAACAGTCCCGACCGATTTCTTGTCGCTCTGGGCACTCTGGGCCTGTTGGCCACGGCGGCGGAAGAGCGGGCGCTGCTGTGCATTGTTGATGACGCGCAATGGTTGGACCAAGCGTCGTGTCAAGTATTTGGTTTCGTTGGGAGGAGGCTGTTGGCCGAACCCGTCGGCCTGGTGTTTGCGGCTGCATTGCCAGTCAACCCGCCCGATCATTTCGTCGGGCTCCCTGAACTTCGTCTCGAAGGTCTCGACAGCGAGGCAGCCGGGGCCCTACTCGAGTCCGTTGTCTCCGGGCCCCTGGACACGACTGTCCGAGACCGGATCATCGAGGAAACGGGTGGGAACCCGCTTGCACTCCTCGAGCTGAGCCGTGGCCTGGCCGCAGCCGAGCTGGCCGGCGGGTTCGCTCTGCCTGACGCCCGGCAGATCCCGCGGCGAGTCGAGGACGAGTACCGCCAGCGCCTGGCAGGACTGCCGGCTGACGCTCAACGGCTGGTCATGTTGGCCGCGGCCGATCCCGTCGGTGACGCCACGCTGGTGCTCCGGGCCGCTTTGAGGCTCGGGCTGGACACTACTGTCCGCGACCTCATCGCTGATGCCGGGCTGCTTGAGATCCGCGGCAGCGTGCGGTTCCGCCACCCCCTTGTGCGATCGGCCGCATACGGGTTAGCCGCCGCAGCCGACCGGCGCGCGGCCCATGCCGCGCTCGCCGCTGTCACCGATCCCGCAATCGATCCGGACCGGCGAGCCTGGCACCGCGCGCAGGCCGCTTCCGGCCGGGACGAACACGTGGCCGAAGAGCTCATTAGCTCCGCTGGGCGGGCCCTGCAACGGGGCGGGGTGGCCGCGGCCGCGGCCTTTTTGGCCCGGGCCGTGGCGTTAACGCCCGACCCGGAGGAGAGGTCCTCGCGGGCGGTGGAGGCGGCCAAGGCCAAGTACGCGGCTGGGGATTTCGAGGCTGTACAGGCTCTCTTGGTGGCCGCCGAGGCAGGTTCGACCGACACGGCGCGGGAAGCCGAAGTACAACGGATCCGGGCTCAGATGGCGTTCGCCTTGAAGCGGGGTCGTGACGCCCCCCCGCTGCTATTGTCCGCCGCCCAGCGACTCGACGGGCTGGACCCTGATCTTGCCCGCGAGACCTACATCGAAGCGCTAATTGCCGCCGTCTACGCCGGCCGGCTGGTACGGACAGATGAGGTCGCCATGGCGGCCGCCGCCGCTGGTCGGGGGACGGTCGGAGAGGAGCCAGGGGAGCACCAGCGGCTGCTGCTGTGCGGGCTGGCCACGCGATTGACAGAGGGGTACACGGCCGGCGCTCCGACGTTAAGGGAGGCCCTGCGCAGGTACCGGTCCGAGCCGCCCCAACTCGACTGGATGTCCATCTCTTACAACTTGGTCGCTATGGACCTGTGGGACGATGACGCCTGGTCCCAGATGGCGTCCGGCGAGGCCGAGCTAGCCCGGAGAAGCGGGGTTCTGAGCTGGTTGCCCTTTGCGCTGGACTACTTAGCCGAGTTCCATATCCACTCCGGGGACTTGGCGCAGGCGGAGGCCTTGCTCGCGGAAGCCGGGCGGATCGACCCGGGGATCAGAGCGGGTACGCTCCCGTACGTTCCCCTCATGGTTGCGGCCTGGCGGGGAGCGAAACCGGCGGTCGCCGAACTGTCAAACGCGATGGTCGCAGGCGCGGCGGAGCGAGGTGAAGGCGCGGCCTTGACGTACACGGAATACGCCCAGGCCGTACTGCACAACGGCAGGGGCGAGTACGCCGCGGCCGCCGACGCCGCCGAGAGTGCCGTCGCTGCGTCAGAGTTAGTTATCTCGCCCTGGGCGCTCTACGAATTAGTTGAGGGCGCAGTTAGAAGCGACAAACGGAAGGTGGCCGAGACGGCGGCGAGCGAGCTAACTGCTATTGGGGAGGCAAGCGGCAGCCAGTGGGCGCGGGGAGCGGCGGCACGGTCGCAGGCGCTCGTCGCCGATGGTTCTGAAGCCGACGACCTGTTCGGCGAGGCGGTCATGCTTCTGGGCCAAACCCGCATGTCCGCTCATCTGGCCCGGGCCCAATTGAGCTACGGCGAGTGGCTCCGGCGTCAAAAGCGGCGGGTGGACGCTCGCGCCCAGCTACAGCAGGCTTTCGACGCTCTGACGTCGATGGGGGCGCACGGGTTCGCGGAACGGGCCCGACGGGAACTCCTCGCCACAGGCGGGAACGTGCGCAAGCGACAGGACAGCACGCGCTATGAGCTGACCTCCCAGGAGGAACAGATTGCCCAGTTGGCCCGCGAAGGGAAGACCAACCCGGAGATCGGGGCCCAGCTCTTTATCGGAGCACGAACCGTCGAGTGGCACATGGCCAAGGTGTTCGCCAAACTGGGCATCAACTCGCGCAGGGAGCTTGACGATGCGCTGAAACGTCGGCACGCGTAGTCCGTTGCGGTTCGTTCGTCCAAAGCGAGCCAGCACGTCGGGAGACCAGAGGAGGGGCATGAGCTTAGATCAGCCACGCGATCCCGAACTGCCGGTCACGGGAACGCTTGTCTACCAGTACGCGCCGCAGGTGGTACAAGTGATCGAGTATGGGACCAGCGCCGATGTCGCGTTCTCCGGCCAGATGGCGCTACCGTCAAGCGGTATCCGTTTAGACCTCTATCTGGAAGGGCCCGTCGTGGGCCCTAAGCTGAACGGGACTGTCAAGGCCGTCGACTATATGTACGTTCGCGCTGACGGCCGTACCGAGCTTCACATACATGGGGCGATCACTACCGACAGCGGGAAAAACGTAGCGCTCTTCGCAGACGGCCTCGCCATCCGGCAAGGCGCGTCGGCTGTTTTTGACCTTCGAGAGAACGTCACGTTGCTCAGCTCCCATCCAGAGTTTTCTTGGTTGAACGGGGCCCAAATCTGGGCTTCAGGGACAGTTGACATATCCAGCGGGCAGGTGCAGGTCAGCGCGTACGCAGTCTGAAGATACCCACCGCACCGACAGATGCGGGCTCGCGCTCGCTCGCGGCGGGAGGGGAACCGCGTTTGTCAAGTCTCACCCGGTCTCCGACGGATGTCCATCTGGTGGTAGGCGTAATGAAGCGAGCGGTCTCCTGAGCGCCAGTTCTCCCTCAGCCCCGCAGCGTTCAAGTCCCAATCCGGGCGGATCTCCTGGGTGACTTCGCGAAGGTCGCGCCAAAGGTCGCTGATGGAGGGTCGGCCCCAGTACCAGTACCCGTTGTACACGGTGTGGATGACGAGCCCGGGCTTGAGGACAAATGTGTAGGGGATCATCGGGTCGTTTTCGGGGTCCGTATACTCTTGGATGTCGAGGTCCTTTTGGACTATGCGATCAGCGTCCGAAAGGAAAATCCATTGCGCGCCGACGGAAGTGCGGAAGTCATTTAGGGTGAAGACGCTGTCGGTGGCAATCGTCACGATCTTCGTGTAGCCGGTGGCGATCTTCGGGTAGAAGGCGGCTAGCTCAAGGTGTTGCTGGTGGTCCTTCGGGCAGAAATGTCCGCGCGCGAGTACGAGGATCATCGGGTCGATCCCCTGCAAGTCGCTCAGCCGCCGGGGCGTCGCAGTATGGTCAGTCAGCTCGTAGTCCGGGAAGGTCCCGCCCGGCGTAATGTCAGCCCGCACCCTGTCCTCCTGTTGTAGCGCCGTCAGGGAACGGCATAGGTAAGGGAGCCGGTGCACACGCCACATCGCGCCCGAAAGGCTCCCTGGTCCGATCCCTGGTCCACGTAAGGCGAGGTCGTCGCTGTGGCCTGCACCACTGGCGTCGGTCTGTTAGTCGAAGAAGTCGCGCAGGTCGGTCGTGACCAGGTCCGGCGCTTCCTCGGGAAGGAAATGGCCGACGGGCAGTGCGTTGCCGCGCACGTCTGGTGCGTACCGCTGCCAGACGTCCAGCGGGTCGTAGCCGCGGCGGCCATGGCGCGCTTGGAGCAGGCGATCCCAGCCTCGTCGGGCGGCGGCTTGTCAGAGCCGCCGTAACCGCGCGTATCGGTCAGCACGACTGTGTAGTGCTCGGACAGGGCGGGGGCGACATGATGCCAGATGAGGTGGTTCTGCGGGTAGCCGTGCAGCAGGAGCAACGGCGGGCCCGTACCTTTGATGGCGCAGTTAATGGTGGCGCCGCCCTCAACGCCGATGCGCCGGTAGTCGAACCCGGGCAGCCGCACAGGGGACACTGGTATGCCGTCAACCGCTGTAGTCATCATCTTGGCTCCTTAAGGCCGGGGCGCTATCTCCACACCAGGGTCCGCCTTTTTTTGGTCCGTGGCGCCCGTGAGGTCCCTGGTTGCTACCCGTGTCTGAGGCCCGGTCGCGGGCTTTTGGGCCCGATATTTGAACGGAGGCCGAGGCGGAGGCCCACCGAGCCCGGAACGAGGCGTCACCGACACTGACGTGTACGTGCGCCCGGACGGCACTCGGCTCCGCCAGCTAACCGGGGCGAGGAAAGCCGTCTAGCGAGGTCCGGGGCACGAGCCGCTGAGGACCGGGCGCGCAATCAGGCTGGCCGACCGAGCATCTCGTCTAACAACGCCTGGTCGGGGGGCACAAAGCGCTCAGCCGTGGGGACAGCTGCGAGCGAGCCGAGCATTCGAGCCAACATATGGCCGGGAGCAGCGGGAAGATGGCCACTCAGGACCAGGCGGGGCTCGATGCTGCGCCATCGGTCAAGCGAGGCGGCAAACACACCTTCTTTCACGTCGTGCACCCACGGAGAGTCGATTGTGGCCCAGAAGACCTGGCCCTGTCGCAACTCGTCGCAGGTCAGCTCGGACGCGTCATCGGGCACCGACGGGAGAAGCGCCCCGAAGCAGTCCGAGCTGAACAGGGTCCCTGAACTGCTGTCGTAAAAGCCCGTCGTGCACGGGTTGTCGAACACCGGCGGCTTGATGGCGGTGACGGCCCGCTCCCCGATCGTGATCGTCTGTCCCGGGTTGACGAACAAGACGCGTTCCATCGGGAGCGGGCTGGCCAAGCTCAGTATGCCGACGCCCAGGAACGTCGTGATGACCCGCAAATGGCGGTTCTCGGCCAGCAGCTGTGACAGACAGCCGATGTGATCGAAGTCGGTGTGTGAGAGCCAGATGTAGCGGAGGTCGGCCGGGTCGATAACAGACCGCAGCGTGGTCATGAACTCCTCTCGGTCGCGGACGGCGCCGGTGTCGACGAGCACCGGTTGTGCGCCGTGAAGCACGAACGCGTTTATGGCAATGGAGCCGAAGCCTGCTATCTCGGCGGTCGTGGTGATCACGTCGACATCGGGTGCGGCCTGGTAGGCGCGGGTCACCGGGCGCCCTCCGTCAGTGGGTGCCGAACGGGTCCCGCCCCGGTGGTGGCGTCGCTGGCAGCCTCGGCCACGGCCTTCAACTTCCCGAGGGTGTGGCGCATCGCCGCTTTGAGCTCGCGGTGCCGGTTGGTCGGGACGTCGATGACCCGAGCCCACAGTGGGAGCGATCGCACCTCGTACGACTCGGTCACCCGGGTGCCGCCACCGGCCGGCTCGAACCGGTACCTCCACACGGTCGACTCCCGACCGCCTTCTACCGTGACAAAGGCGAACTCCTGGCCGTTGGCGGCCACCAGGACCCGTCCCGTACGCGACCAGCGCACGATTTTCCCCGGCCCGCCCCGGTTGTGGCCGATGAAGGTTGCTCCAACCGCCGGTCCGGTCGTGCCCCCGGTCCACTCGACCTGCTGGCACTCAGGGCTCCACTCGCCCATCCGTGGCATGTCGGCCACCAGGCCGTAGACCAGCCCTGGCGGGGCGTTTATGACCGTCTGCTCGCTGTCTGCCTTGAGCCACCACCGGCTCCCGTTCGCTGCCATCTCGCTCCTTTGAGTTCAGGTTCGTAGGTTAAGCTATGGCAATTAGCTAATGCTGTCAAGTCCAGCATTCGCTATGCTGTTGCGATGGCCTCCTATACAGCGGGAGAAGCCGGCCGAGGACAGCTCGTCGACCGGCGGGCACGCCGGCGGCGGGAAACAATCGGCGAGATCCTCGAGATCGCCACCGAGATCATGGCCGAGCAGGGCGTGAACGGGCTCACCTTGGCCGAAGTGGCCCGACGTCTGGGCGTCCAGGCTCCTTCGATCTACAAGTACTTCCCGTCGATCATGGCTGTCTATGACGCGTTGTTCGAGCGCGGGCAGGCCGAGCACCTGGAAGTCCTGCGACAAGCCATGGCGGCGGGTGAGCCCGGGCTTGACGCCCTTACCGTGGGACTGGAAGCGAGCGGTCGCTGGGCGTTACGGAACCAAGCGCTGGCACAGCTGCTGTTCTGGAGGCCTGTACCAAGCTTTGAGCCAACGGCCGAGGCCATGGCACCGAGCGAAGAGATGGTCGCCCTCCAGCAAAAAGCAATTGTCGACGCCGTTACCGCCGGGCAGCTGGGCCCCGAGGCCATAAAGGACGGTGTCTTCCTGGTGTCCATCCTGATCAAGGGAGTGCTCACTCAAGCCATGGCCAACGAGCCTCAGCTCGAGTGGGGCCAGGGCCGGTTCAGCCCGACCTTCCCGCGGTTGATGAAGCTTTTGCCCGCGGCGTACCCGCCTCCGGCAAGAGCGGAGCGCCCGCAACGACGCCAAGGTAAAGCGCGATGAGGCCGTCGATCCTGTACGCGGCCGGCGCCGACAGCGCGCCAGGGCCGCTGGCAGACCACCGGTTCGCGGTCGACCTGAACCTCGACCAGATCTTTGCTGCGATCAGTGCCGGGCGGGAACAAATCGACCTCGCGTCTATCTTCTATGCTCCCCTGGGCCAGGTCGACGACGTGACCTACCGCCATGAGGTACTGGCGGACCTAGAGCAGCCCATTGTCCGTGCTGAAGTGAGAGCCTTTGGCCGAGGGATGCGGGAGTCCCGTGAGATCCTGGCCCTGGCCCGGTCCCTGGGCAGCCGCTGGCAGCAAGAGCGCCTCTTTGTCGATGCGGTTTCTGCCTATTGCAAGGCAGTTATCTCGTTGGCGACCGCCTTGTCGAACCTCCAACCGGGTTCGCGGGGCATGCGTGCGTTCGCGGAGTACCTCTGTGCCTACCGCTCATCAGCGGATTTCACAGCGCTGGCGGCAGAAGCCAGTGATGTGGTGGCCAAACTGGCCACCGTTAGGTACGCGCTGAACATCAAAGGCACCCGGGTGACCGTTGCTGGTTACGGCGACGAGCCTGATTACGCCAAAGAAATAGAGACCTTCTTCGCCAAGTTCAGCGACGGACGGGCGGCAGAGCACTCGGCCCCGCTCCCAAACCGGCTGAACATGAACGCGGTCGAGGCCGACGTCCTCGAACTCGTCGCCCGTCTCAACCCCGGGCCGTTCGGCGCGATGGACGACTATTTTCGCCGTCACCAGGGCTTCCTGGACAGCGCAGTTTCCGCCTTCTACCGGGATTCGCAGTTCTACCTTGCCTATCTCGAGTACATTGAGCCGTTGCGGGAAACTGGCCTGCCGTTCTGCTATCCGCGTCTTTCTGTTTCACC
>JASHVH010000415.1 GCA_030039575.1 Acidimicrobiales bacterium
GTGGCCCGCCGGAGCGTGCCCGCCACCAGGGCAGACGTCCGCACGGGGGCCGACCCGGTCGGCACCGGCCTGCTCGCTGCCACCCTCCTTTGTTTGCTCCTGCCGCTGAGCGAGGGCGCGGCCATGGGCTGGCCGGCGTGGAGCTGGGCCCTCCTGGCCATGACGCCTTTGTTCGCGGCGGCGTTCGCGTCGTGGGAGCGGCGGTTCGAGGCGGTGGGCAGGACGCCGTTGGTACCCACCGCCGTCGCCAACCTGCCCACCATGAGGTCGAGCCTCGGGCTGGTGGTGCCGTTCTTCGGTGCCTTCAGCGGTTTCATGTTCGTCTATGCGCTGGCCACTCAAAGTGGGTTGGGCCTCGGGCCGCTCACGGCGGGCCTCGCCATCGTGCCGATGGCGGTGGCGTTCGGGACGGCCTCGCTGGCCGCGCCGCGCCTGCTCGGGCGGGTGGGGCCGCGAGTCGTGCTGGCGGGGACGCTAGGCCAGTCCGTCGTGCTGGTTGCCCTTTCTGTCGCCATGCTGACGACGTGGCCCCGAGTACCGCTGCCGCTGGCCGAGGCCTTGTTGGTCCTGCTCGGCTTGGCCATGGGCTGCGTCGTTAGCCCCACTTTCCGGCTGGCGCTCTCGGGTGTGACCGCCCACCAGGCCGGGGCCGGCTCCGGCGTCCTGGTCACTACCCAGCAGGTCGCCATTGCCCTGGGGGCGACCGTCTTGGGCACGCTTTACGCCCGCTTGCTCGGCCCCATCGGGGAGGCGGGGGCGGTGGCGTTGGTGCTGGCGGTCCTGGCTTGTTTCGCCGCCGTGGCCGCCGTGGCCGCCAGGGGCCTGCTGGCGGCCACCCGGTCAGCCCCGGCGTAAACCGCCCAGCTCGGGCCGGGGGCACATTTATCGCCCCGGTCCCGCAAAACCGGGCACAATAACGAAAACGTATGCCTGACCTTGCGCCGGACCCCTCCCCCGGACCGACGTTGACGCCTTACGCCGCGTCGCTGGCGGATGTCCCGTACACGAGGATCCGCGAGCTCGGCGAGCTGGCCATGTCCATGGACGGCGTGCTCCGCCTTTACTTCGGGGAGTCGAACTTGCCCACGCCCAAGTTCATCGTCGACGCCGCTGTCCGTGCTCTGCGGGAAGGACATACCTTTTATTCGGAGAACGCCGGCCTACCGGCCTTGCGACGCCAGATCGCCGGCCAGTACACGCGGCTTCACCAGGTGGACCTCGACCCGGCGTCCGAAATAGTCATCACCGCCTCGGGGCTCCAGGCGCTCCACCTCGCCATCCGCTCAGTCGTGGACCCGGGGGACGAGGTCATCATCCTGTCCCCGGCCTGGCCGAACAGCACTTCAATTGTGGCCCTGTCGCACGGGGCCCCCGTCGACGTCCCGCTCCGACTGGAGGGGGAGCGTTACCGGATAGATTTCGATGAGCTCATTTCCGCCCTTAGCCCGAGGGCCCGGCTGATCGTCCTGACGTCACCGTCCAACCCCTTGGGTTGGGTCGCCACCGAGGAAGAACAGCGCCACCTGCTCGAGATCTGCCGCCAGCGCGGCATCTGGCTGCTGGCCGACGAAGTCTACGAACGGATCTACTATCCCGGCGCCGGCATGGGTGCCCCGGCTCCGTCGGTATTGCGCCTGTGCGACCGCGACGACCCTGTCCACGTCGTGCAGTCGTTCTCCAAGAGTTATTGCATGACCGGCTGGCGGGTCGGGTGGCTCGTGTCCCGGAGCGACCTCGGGCCCAAGCTGGCCCAGCTAAATGAGTCTTTTGTATCGCACGCGGCCACGTTTTCTCAGGTGGCGGCGCAGACCGCGTTGGCCGACGGAGAAGGCGAGCTACGGCGCATGGTGGCGGCGCTGAAGGAAAAACGCGATTTCTGCGTCACCGCGCTCCGCCAAATGCCCGGCCTGACCGTCCCCGAACCGGACGGTGCTTTTTACCTTTTCCCCCGGGTAAGCGGGGTCGACGACTCGTTTGCGTTTTGCCTCCGGCTCCTCGTCGAGCAAAAGGTCGGCCTGGCTCCCGGGTCGGCGTTCGGGGCCGGCGGTGAGGGTTCGATAAGGATTTGTTACGCGGCGGAGCGCTCGGTGCTCGAACCGGCGCTCGAGCGCCTCGACCACTTCCTCACTACTGGGTGAACGCCACCAGGTGCTGTTCCTGTTGGCCCAGCCCTTCGACTTCAAGCGTCATGATGTCCCCCGGGGTGAGGAAGGGGAACCGTCCGGACAACGCCACTCCTTGCGGCGTACCGGTGTTCACGACATCGCCCGGCTCCAGCACGAGGAACTGCGACAAGTGCCAGATGAGGTAACTGACAGAAAAGATCATGTCGGACGTGTTCGAGTCCTGGCGGGGTTCGCCGTTCACAAAGGAACGCAACGACAGTTTTTGCGGGTCGGGGACCTCGCTCCTCGGGACCAGCCAAGGCCCGAGGGGGTTGAACGTCTCGCAGCTCTTACCTTTTGACCACTGGCCCCCGGAAAGTTCGATCTGGAATTCTCGTTCCGAGACGTCGTTGCCGATCGTGTAGCCGGCAACGTGGTCGAGAGCATCGTCGACGCTGTCGAGGTAGCGGCAACGAGCCCCGATCACGACGGCCAGTTCCACCTCCCAGTCCGTCCTGGTGCTACCACGCGGTATCAGCACGTCGTCGAACGGTCCCACAACGGTATTGGGGTGCTTGAAAAAGATAATGGGGGATTTGGGCGCGGCCGCCCCCGTCTCCGCCGCGTGCGCCGCATAATTCTGGCCGATGCAAATTACGGCGCCTGGCCGGGCCACGGGGGCACCGACCCTCAGCCCGTCTATCGACCGTTCGGAGAGCTCGCCCCCGTCCAGGGCTTGCATGGCGCGGCTAACCCCGCCTGCGGCCAAAAACGCGCCGTCCAGGTCGCCCGTGCCTATGACCGGCGATAAATCGTACGCCCGGCCTGACCCGTCCTGGATGACGGGGACCTCACGGCCCGCCTCCCCAACCCGGAGGAACCGTACTACGTCATCAGCCCCGTCGTTGCCGGTCATGTTCGTCGTCGTCATTGCCGTACGTTAGCTCCTGGGGCCTTGGAAGTGGGCCCCGATGATGCCGTAACGTTGACCCGTTGCCGCGGCAAGAAGCGCTTCCCGGCGAGCGAAATTCAGGAGGGACGACACCTTGGTCACAGAGGCTTCGGGCCTGCCGGCTGTAGTCCTGTTGAGCGGCGGGCTCGATTCGGCCACCGTTTTGGCCATCGCCATATCGGAGGGGTACCGCCCTTACGCCCTTAGTTTTCGCTATGGGCAGCGTCATGACGTAGAAATTGCCGCCGCTCGCAAGGTGGCCGAGGCCATGAAGGTGGCCGCCCACGTGGTCATGGACATCGACCTTCGGGCCTTCGGCGGCTCGGCGCTAACCAGTGACATCGCCGTACCCCACCATGACCGGGTCGAGGACCTGGGCGCCGGCATCCCGGTCACTTACGTCCCCGCCCGCAACACCGTTTTCCTGTCGTTCGCCCTCGCCTGGGCCGAGACACTGGGCTCCAGCGACATCTTCATCGGCGTCAACGCCATCGACTACAGCGGGTACCCCGACTGCCGGCCCGAGTACCTGGCCGCGTATGAAACCATGGCCAACCTGGCCACCAAGGCCGGGGTGGAAGGGCGTCAACGCCTAGAGGTACATGCCCCCCTCGCCCAGTTGACCAAGGGCCAGATCATCGCGCGCGGCCTGGCCCTCGGAGTGGACTACGCCATGACCCATAGCTGTTACGACCCGGGGCCTGACGGCCGCCCGTGCGGGACGTGCGCTGCTTGTCTTTTGCGCCGCAAGGGGTTCGCCGAGGTAGGTACCGACGACCCCGCTTTGGCTGCACCGCGCTAGCGACGCCAACGAATTGCCAAGCGCCGAGACCGGGTCGCTAAGGTAAGGCGGCGAGGCCGGGCCGGCCGCCGCAAGCGCCGGCCGTAAGGGAGGTTGACGCCATGCAGGTCAGAGGGCGCCCGGTTCATTTCGGGGTGCAACTCCAGGCGCAAGCCACGAGCTGGGCGGAGTACGCGACGGCCGTACGGGCGGTGGAGGACCTGGGTTACGGGTCGGTATGGACCTTCGACCACCTGTTGCCGTTCAACGGGGCAGAGGACCGCCCGGCGTTCGAGACCCTGACGACGCTTAGCGCTATGGCCCTCCTGACGAGCCGTGCCCGCATCGGGGTACTCGTCAACGGGGCCCTTTACCGCCACCCTGCCACCCTCGCCAAAGCTTCGGCCCAGGTCGACATCATGAGCATGGGCCGGCTCGAGTTCTCGCTCGGGGCGGCCTGGGCCGAGCGTGAGTTCCGCGCCTACGGGATGGCGTTCCCACCTCTGGCGGAGCGCTATGCCCGCCTCGACGAGGCCCTCCAGGTGGTGACGGCCCTCTGGTCGCAGCCGCTGACCACCTTCAAGGGCCGCTACTACCAGCTGGAAGAGGCGCCTTGCGAGCCCAAGCCGGTCCAGGAACCGCACCCGCCGATCACAGTCGGTGGTTCAGGCGCCGGTTCGCTCCGCATTGCCGCCCGTCACGCCGACCGCCTCAATGTCCAAGGCCCGCCAGCGAAATGTGCCGAGTACTTCGCCAAGCTGCAGGAGATCTGTGGCCAAATAGGCCGCGATTTCAATGAGATCGAGCTATCGCTCCACCCGTCCGTAGCGGTAGCCCCGACTCACGCCGAGGCCGAGACGATGGCCAGAGCGATGGCCGCCCGCAGCTCAACGGACCTCGACGCCGTTCGTGACGGCTGGTTGATCGGGGGCCCGGGAGAAGTGGCGGACGGCTTGAGAGCCTATCTTGACCTTGGCATCAGCCATTTCGTGATCGGGTGCGGGCCTCCCTTCAACTTGTCCCCGCTGCGCCTCCTGCGGGAGGAGGTCATCCCGGGCCTGGGCTAAGAGGTCGCTAGGACGATGCCGGCCAAGCCTTCACCGGGCCCTCTACGGAGAGCGCCACAGGGCTGCCGGTGTCGAGGGGGGACTGGCCCGAGAGCCGGGCGTGCAGGACGGGAGGTCCGCCTTTTATTTCTCCCGCCATTTCGACCGTGACCAGCATGTCGTGACCGAAGTAGCGGCATTCGACGACGCGGCCGCCAAGACCCGCGGCGCCGTTGGCGGCCCGCAGCTCGAGCTGTTCGGGCCGGACCAGCACCATGACCTTTTGCGCTTCCGCGAACGGCGAGACCCCGTCGGCGATGACCAGCGTCCCGAGGCTGGTCACAGCGGCCCCGGCCCGCACCGTCCCCTCGAGCAAGTTGGCGTCGCCCACGAAGCTGGCCAGCGCCGGGTCCAGCGGGTCGGTATAGAGCTCCTCCGGGCTGGCGCACTGCGCCACCCGGCCGTCCCGCAGGACCGCCACCCTGTCGGCCAGCGAGAGTGCCTCGTCCTGGTCGTGGGTCACCAGGACCGCCGTCGTACCCGTCTCGGACAGGACCCGGGCGACGTCGGCGCGCATGCCTGCTCGCAAGGCGGCGTCGAGCGAGGAGAAGGGCTCGTCGAGCAGGACGAGGCTCGGCCGCCCGGCCAGGGCTCGCGCGAGGGCGACGCGCTGTTGCATCCCACCTGAAAGCTGGTGCGGGTAGCGCCGGCCTTCGCCTGACAGGCCCACCAGGGCAAGCAGTTCCTCGACCCGTCCGCTCTTGCGTTCTTGCCTTGAGAGCCCGAAACCCACGTTGCCGCTGGCGTTCAAATGGGGGAAAAGGGCACCGTCCTGGGGGACGTACCCAACCCGCCGCGCTTCCGGCGGGAGCTGGGTGCGCCCATCTTCGACCACGTTCTCCCCGAGCGTCACGCTGCCCGCATCGGCCCGCTCAAATCCGGCCAATATGCGCAGCAAGGTCGTCTTGCCGCTGCCTGAAGGCCCGAGGACGGCCGTCAGCGAACCCTCCGGCACCTCGAGGTCGAGACCGTCAAGTACGACCCGGCTGCCGAAGGACTTTCGGAGACCGGAGACTACGACCCGGGTCATGTACGCAGCCGGGGCCCATCACCTGGGCTGCGATAAAGGCCGGGGGGCCGGCGGCGCCCGCCGGCCAGCAGGTGACGGCTGGGCCGGAAGCCGGGTGCTTCGACCGTCGACCAGGGCATGTGCCGCTCCTTTCTCTCCAGCTCCAGTCTTGCCTATGTAGCCAGCAACGACCGGGCCGGCAACCGGTCGAACCACCGGCCGAGCAAGTACGTGGGCACCACCGCCACTGCCAGCATGGTGGCGGCGAACGGAGCGGCGGCGCCGTACGAGAAGTCGGTGGTGTAAGCCCAGAACTGGGTGGCCAGTGTCTGCGCCGGCGAAGAAGGGCCCCGGCCGGCGGACCACCGCCACTCTGTGTGGGGGCGCGGTCATATGAGGTGGACTGACCGCCGTCCGGTTTGCCAACGTCTCCGCTCTGGGTGGGGTCGCCATCACGGTGCGTAGGCTGACGGTCGTTGCCATCAGCAAAGTGGTCCTTTCTGGGTGCGCTCATTCGTTTTCGTTGCGTTTAACACAAAAAAATGCCCGATATCGCGACCAAAACGCTCGGGTGCACCCAGAAACCCGACAGGCGGGCTGGCCACGTGGAAAACCCAGGCGCCGGCACTGCCCGGCGCCGGCTCGCACCGACCTCTGTCGGTCCCGTCGCCGCCCTGCTCCCCGCCGCTCACAGCAGCTGTGCCTCGTGGAGCAGCGCCACGGCCACGGCAACGGCGGCCAGGGACGAGCGCCACCGAGCACGGCGGCGCTGAGGTCGAGAGGTCAGCACAGCCTGCACTCTAGCTTCTTGTGAGGTAGCCCTAACAAAAAGATGTAGGACTACCTCACTGCGCTCTGCGGGCGGCGGCACCCCGGCCGGCTGTGCAGGCCTCGGAGGTCCATTTGCGCCCACGCTCGGCGAGCTGTGACGCCGAGCGGCAGCCAAGGGTCACTGGACGGCGCCGAGCGATATCCCTTCGACGATCTGGCGTTGGGCCACGATGGCCACCAGCAGGATGGGCACTATGGCGATCAGGGCGGCCGATGTGATGAGGTCGTAGTTGGTGCTGAACTGGGTCTGGAAGACGGAGAGGCCCGTCGAGACCACGTTCATGCTGGTCGTGTTCACCACGATCAGTGGGAAGAGGAAGTTGTTCCAGTTCGTCAGGAAGGCGATGATCCCCAATGCCGCGATGACGGGACGGGCCAACGGGGAGTAGACCTTGTAGAAGATCCGCCACTCTGAGGCGCCGTCGATGCGGGCCGCTTCGCCGAGCTCGGGCGGGGCACCGAAGAAGAACTGGCGGAAGAGGAACGTCCCGAGGGCAAACGCAATATTGGGCACGATCAGCCCCTGGTACGTGTTGAGCCAGTGGAACGTGGCCAATATCTGGACTACCGGCACAATTATGACCGTGAAGGGCACCATCAAGCCGCCCAGCACGACGTAGAAAAGGATCCGCTTTCCCGGGAAATCGAACATGGCGAAGGCGTAACCGGCCATCATGGCCGTCAATATCTGGCCAATAGTGGCGCAAACGGCGAAAATCACGCTGTTCAGGTACCAGCGCCCGAACGGGGCCGAGTTCCAGGCTTTTACGATATTGCTCCACTCGAACTGGCTCGGCCAGAGCGATGCCCGCAGGTCGAGGATCTGCCCGTTGGGTTTGACCGCGGTGCCCAGCATCCAGATGAGCGGGAAGACGACCACCCCCACTGCGATTACGACCAGGGCATAAAAGAAAACCCGGTTGGCCAGCCGGCGATTAAACGTCACGGCGGGAACCTCGCCCGATGGTGGCAACTACGATGACCGTGATCACAAGGGAGATAAGGAACAGGATGCCGGCCAGCGCGTCGGCTTGCCCGGTGTTGAACTGGACGAAAGCCTTGTTGTATATCTCGTAAACGATGGGCGAGGTGGCCCCGTTTGGGCCGCCGGCGGTCAAAATGTAGATCTGGGTGAAGGTCTGCAAGCCCGTCAATGTGGTGATCACCAGGATCACAGCGGTGGCGCGGCGCAGCAACGGCCAGCGGATGAAACGGAAACGGCGCCATGGGCCGGCACCGTCTACGCTGGCCGCCTCCAATAGGTCAACAGGGAGGCTCTTCAGGGCGGCGAGGTAAAGGATGACGTTCTCACCGAAGAACTGCCAGACGCCGAAGGTGAGGACCATGATCAGCGCCAGTGATGGCGACGACGTGAAGTCGGCCTGATGGAGCCCGAGCGCTTCGAGGATGCGGTTTATAAACCCGAACTGAGGGGCAAATAGGTTGCCCCAGATGAGCGCCGTGGCCACCACCGGCACGACGACGGGGATGATAAAAGGGGCACGAAGGCGGTCTATGCCGGGCAACTTCATGTTGAGCAACAGGGCGACGGCCAGGCCGAGGCCCATGGCCAGCACGATGAAACCAACCGTATATATGGCTGTTACTTCGAGCGCCTGGGACCCACCCGAGGAAAGGGCATTGCTGTAGTTCTGGAGCCCGACAAAATCGAGCTTGGTCTGGAAGATATTGGTGCCACCACCGTAAAAGCTGCGGTGGACGGCGAGCCCCAGAGGAACTAACGAGAACAGGGCGGTGAGCCCGACCGCCGGGGCAATGAACAAATACGCAAGTAAACGCGGCTGTTTTACGGGCCGACCGCGCTGGCCCCTAGCCGCCGGTCGGATCCACCGTCCCCTCCCGGGCAACCGCGAGGCGGGCACATCTCGTGCGCCCGCCTCCTTGCGGCGTGCCGGTGAGACTTCGAGCACTAGCCGTTCTGGGCGAGCGCCTGGTCTACCTCATGGGCGGCGGTGGCGAGCGCCTGGGCCGGCGTCACCTTCCCGGCGATGGCGTCATTGATCTCGGTGTACAGGTACGAGGAAGCGGTGTACCACTGCGGGTTGAGGGGACGGAGTTGCCCGTACTTCAAGTTGTTGGCGAACACGCTGTACCACTTGGCCGACTCCGCTTGCTTCAGCACCGGTTGGCCGATCTGGGCCGGGCTGGAAGGCAGCCCGCCCGACTGCGCGGTCAGGTAAGCGCCCTCGGCCGGCGAGGCCAGGAACTTGATGAAGGCCAGCCCGGCCTGGTCTTCGGCCGGTGTCGTCTTCAACAAGGCAGCGACGCCAATGCCGATGTTGGTCGATCCTCCCGCACTGCCCGAAGGGTAAGGGGCGACGCCATAGTCAAGGCTCTTGGGCACCTCGCCTTCCAGCCACGGGCCATCGGTGATCATCGCCACCGCGTTGGACGCGAACGCGTCGGGGCCGTCAAAGTTGCCGTCGGCGGCGTAGCTGGCAGTCGGCGCCACTTTCTG
>JASHVH010000416.1 GCA_030039575.1 Acidimicrobiales bacterium
GAGCGTCGGCGTGCGCCAACCAGGCGGTGTCGTCAGCCACCAGCGCCACGGTGCGGTCGCCTCCGAGGCGGGCCAGGTACCGCGCCGCGATCCAGCCCAGGCGACCGTTGCCCTCTTCGCGAGCCATATCAGTGGCTTGCTCCGCCAACCGCGCCCCGATGGCTAGGGTGGCCATCCGCCGGGCCAGCCGCCGCAGGGGCATCTCTTGCGCGTCCCCCGTCGCGGCAGCGAGGTGGGCCACGGCCCGCTTCAACTCGCCGGCTTGGGCCAGAAGGCAGGCGCCTAGCGGCCGCAAGGGCCCATCAAGGGACGGTTCGGCTCGACGCTCCAGGTCGCTCAGGAACCCGGGTGCGGCGCCGTGCGAGATAGCGCGCAGGACGTCGAGGGCGATCACGTTGGACGAGCCCTCCCAGATGGCGTGGACGTAGACGTCCCTCAGGATGCGGGGCTCCGGCCAGTCCTCGATGTACCCATTGCCACCTCTGACCTCCATGGCTTCGGTGGCGGTCATGCGGGCGCGCTCCGTCAAGTGCGCTTTGCACAGCGGCGTCAGCAAGCGAAGGGCGTCTTCGGCTTCCCCGTCACCGCGGTCGCCGGCGTCGACGAGTTCGCTGAGCCCGATCAGGGCGGTAAGGGCCGCTGTGCTGTCAACTACGAGTTCGGCCAGCGTGTCTCGCATCAAGGGATGGGTGTCGAGGCGGGCGCCGAAGGTGGTACGGCGCGAGGTGTGCGACAAAGCCTCGAAGGTATTGCGCCTCATTGCGCCGGCCGCCGCCGCCGCGATGAGGACGCGTGTGAGCTGGACCATGTCCATCATCTGGCGCATGCCGCGCTCGAGGTGCCCGACGGGCCAGGCCAGGGCCCCGCGCAGCCCCACCTCACCGGACGGCATGGCGTGAGTGCCGAACTTTTCTTTCAGGCGATGGATGACAAAGGCGTTCCGCGACCCGTTGTCCAAGACGCGTGGCATCAAGAACAGGCCCATGCCCGCCACCCCGGGAGCGGCTCCCTCCGGCCTGGCCATGACTAATACGAGATCTGAATGAGGGCAGCTGGCAAACCACTTCTCGCCATGGAGGCGCCACACGCCATCGTCTCCGCGTACAGCCGTCGTCTCGTTGGCACCGACATCCGAGCCGCCTGCTTTCTCAGTGAGGAACATGGCGGCCCGCAAATGTGCGCCGTCGTCCGCCGCGATCCTGGGCACGAAACGGCGCGCCAGTTCGGGGTCGTTGCGCTCCAGGCACCTGGCCATGGCGTCCATCATCCCGATCGGGCACCCGGTGATCGACTGGTCGGACTGCAAGAACAGGTACAAGAGGGCCGAGGTCAGCGCACGAGGGGCGCGACCGGGGAGCCCTCTCCACCCCACGGTGTAGCAGCCGCGGACAACGCCGAACCGGAGGACAGTGTTCTCGATTTCCGTGTACGCCGGGTGGAACTCGACCTCGTCGACCCGGTTGCCCTGGCGGTCGTACTGGCGGAGCACGGGGGGGTTGCGGTCCGCCTCCCGGACCAGGGGTTCTATCTTGGTCGGGACCAGGCGTCCCGCCTCCGACAGGGCAGCCTCGGCCACCGGCCACACCACCTCCCCGACGGACCGGCGCACCAGCCACCCGAGGTGCGGGTCGGGGGTGTACCAGTCCTGCTCATCGAGCGGGGGGATGTAGCGCGAACCGGGGTCGGAGTTCGGTAACACGAGGCCAATGTACGCCGGCGCCAGTGCGTCGTCGCCACTGTAGCCGGACGGTGTCAAGGTCAAGACGGGCTTGTCGGGTCTTCCATGCCGAAATCCCTCCACGCCCGGGCAGCAGTGCTTTGCCAGGTTCCCTGGTCGTTCGGGTAGGGGTCTTCGGCACGGACGTCCCGCCTCGGCACGTGAAGGTGACCGTTCAGGTGCGGACAGGCCCATCGAGGTGAAGCCGTCCTCCTGACGTGGGAAAAGCAGCTGACATAGGGGAAACTCCCAAAGCCATCATCCCGCCCTTGCCCCGTAGTATCGTCCAACAGCAAGGACGAGGAGGTCATTAAGGCCGAGAGTTGCCTCGAGGTGGCTCTCTGACCGCGACGTTTCGGAGGGACGAGCGGCCCGAAAGGGCCGGCCACGTGGGAAGGGAGGACCATGGCCGAGGCTCCAAATGTGGTGGCCTCTACTGGCGCGACTGGCCAGCTCCAGCTCGACGCACCGCCGACCACGGAGCGCTACGAAGCTTTTACGCTCGAACAACGCGGCATAGAGCTGATCCCCGAGGGGGATCGGCCCATGAAGCCGTCGGGCCTCTTCTGGATGTGGGCCGGGGCGATTTGGAACGTCGAATTTGTCGTCTACGGGGCCCTGATAGTGTCCTTCGGGCTCTCCTACCTGCAAGCCGTCGGTGCGATCTTGGTCGGGAACCTGGCCTACCTGTTCCTCGGCTGGGCCAGCCTGCCCGGCCCCGAGACCGGCACCACCACGTTCATGGTGAGCCGGGCCCCCTTCGGCCGCAACGGCAACCGGGTGCCATCGCTGTTCAACTGGGTGACCCAGGTGGGGTTCGAGATCGAAGGCATCGTCCTCATTGTGCTGATCGTTGTGGCCATGTTCAGCCACGAAGGCGTCCACGTCAGCAACACCGGTAAGGCGATCATCATCGTCCTCGCCGTCGCTGTCCAGTTCGTGGTCCCCTTCCTCGGGCACGCCACGATCACCCGGGTGCTGCGCTACCTCTCTTACGTCTTCATCGTCGTGTTCGCGATCATGGCCGGCCTCGTGATCCCCCACGCCCACCCCAGCCATCTCCACTTGGCGAAAGGCTTCACTGACAACTGGTGGTTGTGGACCACAGGCATAGTGCTCATCGTCTCTGCGGGAGGGCTGGGCTGGACCGAGAACGCCTCGGATTACTCGCGCTACCTTCCCCGTGGAACCCCCAAGAGCAGGACGGTCTGGGCTGCGGCACTGGGCGGGTTGATCCCCTCGGTGCTGCTCGAGCTCCTCGGGGCCACTGCGTACTTGATCAGTCCGAGCGCCTCCGCCGCCACCGGGCTGCCGGACTCGTTTGCCAGCTGGTTCTTTTGGCCGTTCCTCATCCTGGCGCTGCCCCAGTTGCTCTGTATAAACACCATCGACCTGTACTCTTCGGGCGTCACCCTGCAGGCGCTGGGGCTCCCGCTCAAGCGCTGGGGGGCCGTCATCGTCGACACCATTATCTCCGGCGCGGTAGCCGCCCTGGTCATTTTCAAAGGGAACTTCTACACGGACCTGTCGGGTTTCCTCGACTACATCGTCGTCTGGCTCGGGCCTTGGTTCGGGATCTTTATGGTGGACTACTTGCTGCGCCGAGGGCGCTACAACACCACGTCCCTGGCCGCCAAGAGGGGTGGGGTCTACTGGAGAGATGGGGGCATCAACTGGAGGGCGCTTCTCGCGCTGGGCCTTGGTATGTTCGCCGCCATGACGTGGATCGATGCCGCGTTCTATTTCCCTGCCTATAGCTCGTTCTTCTCCAACCGCACCCATGGGGCCGACTTCAGCTGGCTTTTTGGCTTGGTGGTTGGCGCTCTGGTGTACTACTTGTTGTCAGTCTCGTCAGTGCGCAAAGAGGCTGCCGCGCAACCTCGTGCAGTCACCCCGGGCCCTGTCAAGGTCTGACCCGTTCGCACGTAGGCGCCGTCTGATCGTCCACGTCACAGATCGCCCATTAACGTCCGGCCATCGTGATCACCCCGAATATGTCGGCTTGACCAGCGTTGACTGTCGGCCGCCGGCGTGAGTGCGTCGAGGACGGGACCGGGTGTAAGGATGGGGTGCCATGAAAGCCCTTACACTAACGTCATTTGGAGGCCTGGACGCTCTTCAGCTAGCAGACGTACCTGACCCCGCGACCCCGGGGCCGGGAGAAGTAGAGGTCAACGTCCACGCCGTCGCGCTGGGGCCCTGGGACCTTCGGGCTACTCAAGGCTACTTTTCCTCTCAGGGCGGTTCCACCGCGTTCCCTCAAGTCCAGGGTTGGGACTTTGCCGGCGAGACTGCCGACGGCCGGCGGGTCTTGGGGTTCGTCGCCCAGCCGTGGATGGGCGTCGGGTCCCTGGCCGAGCGCCTCGTGGTCCCGGCGGGACTGGTAGCTCACCTGCCTCTCGAGCTGGACTGGGCGCCCGGGAGCACCCTGCCAGTGTCCGCGCTGACTGCCCGCCAGCTGGTGGTAGGGGCGGAAATAGCCAAGGATGACAAGGTTTTGGTGACAGGGGCAGCCGGGATGGTCGGTGGCTTTGCGGTCCAGCTCGCTCGTAGCCGCGGAGCCAAGGTGATCGGCGCGGTGCGCGACGACGATGCGGACGAAGCGCACCACCTGGGCGCCGAGACGAACGTGGGCACGGGCCCGGGCATGGCTGACAGCCTGCGGGCGTATTGGCCGGGCGGCGCCGATGCGTGCCTGGACACGCTCGGTCTGGCATCGCTGGCACTGGAGTGTGTCCGCGACGGCGGTCGTTTTCTCACTACGGTCCCCGAGGCGGTACCCGAAGCGACCCGCGGAGTGGCACCCCTCGGGGTGCAAGTGCAACCTGACCCTGAGCCGCTGGAAGACCTGGCCCGCCAAGCGGCGCGGGGAGAACTGACGGTCCGCGTCGCCGCCACTCTGCCCTGGGAGGAGTTCCGCCAAGCCTACGAATTGTTGGGCGCGGCCGGCCTACGCGGCAAAGTCGTCTTGACGCTGTAGCCCTTTGGGGCGAGTTTTGCCTCAACAGCGGGCGTTTCTTCCGAGTCGTTCTCGGGTACCGACTTCCGAATACCGCGTCCAACAACTTGTCAAGGCCCAAGCGACCTTCCGAACCCATGAAGGCGCCCAACCGAGCAACAGGCTCCTCCGGCTCGTCCGCGGGCCGGTTTGAGTACTGACAACTCCGGGGGTTTGCCGAAGAACTCAGGCCAAGCGACGAGCATTCTGTCGGGGCGCGTCGTCGGGGGCGTCGGCATGAAGTAGTTCCGCCAGCAGCTCGACTCCGTCGACCACGCGTGGCCCCGGGCGCGAGAAGTGCGCGTTCGCGTCAACCGCGTAGATCCTTCCCAGTTTTCGGGCCTCCGGCCGGGCCAAGAGGTCGGCCGCTTGCCCCACCGCTCCGTCAAGGTCAAAGCCACAGGGGGCAAATATGGTCACATCCACCTCTTGGGCGCCCACCTCCTCCCAGGTGAGCCGGCGCGAGGGTTTGCGGGGCTCAGCCAGCACGGGTACGCCCCCAGCGGCGACTACCATCTCGGGGACCCAGTGGCCCGCATTGAACGGAGGGTCGGGCCACTCGAGGACCAATACCCGTGGTCGCTCCCTGCCAGAAACCCGCTCTCGCGCGGCACTGAGGCGCCGACGGAGCTCCGCCATCAAGACTTCGGCGCGCCCTTCGGTGCCGGTCGCCTTCCCGACCACGCCGATGCCGTCGATGACGTCTTCGAGCCCACTGGGGTCCAGCGAGACCACCGCAGCATGGCACCCGATGACTTCGAGCGCCTCTTCTACCGCGCCTGATGGAACGGCACATACCCGGCAGAGGTCTTGAGCGATGATGAGGTCGGGCTCGATGGCGCGCAAGCGGGCGCTGTCGAGGGTGTAGATCGACAACCCGGCCGCCACCCGGGCGCTTACCTCCGCGTCGATCTGTTGGGCGTTTAGCGAACCGTCGGTCGCAATGGCGGTGCCGGACACGACGGGTACCGACCTAGCCGCCTCGGGGTAGTCGCACTCAAAACTGACGCCGCACAGGTCCCCCTCCAGTCCGAGCTCGTAGACGATCTCCGTGGCCGAGGGCAGAAGAGAGACGATCCTCATAGGTCAATCATCTCCCATCGGTGATCGAGGAGGACGGGGTCGGCCCCACCCGACGCGGCTCGTCTTCGTCGTAGGCGGTGGCGACATCCGCCTGAGTTCACGGCGAGGATGGCGGGCCGCCCTAGTTCACGCCAGCCGACGCCGCTGCGGAGCCCCGCCTGGGGACCACGTCGGCGAAGACAAAACCGTCGCGCTCGATAATTTCGCCTAAGACAACGTCTATAGGATGCGAGAAACCCGGCCCGTCCACCACGACGGTGTGGAACTCCCCGTTCTCGCCACAGGGGTCGACACTGGCGGGGAGTTCTGCCAGCAGCGCCTCGTCGTACCAGCGGCCCGCGATCTCTCGTGGCGCCTGGGCCAGGTCGACGCATACCACTAGGGCCCGCACACCCAGGGCCAGGAGGTCACGGGCCACCGCGTCGGTGGGCCGGTGCCAAAGGGGGAACAGGGGGACCACCCCCGTGCCGCGGAGTGACGTCTCCCGGTAGTGACGGATGTCCTCCAGGTACAGATCCCCGAAAACCACCACCTCCACCCCCATTTCCCGGGCCCGGCCGATGGCCCCAGACATCCTCTCTTCGTAAACCTCGTTCGGGCACGGCCAGGGCAGCTCGACGACGTGGACCGGGAGCCCGAGCGCCTCGGCCTGGGCGTCGAGCAAACTCCGGCGCACCCCGTGCATGGCCACCCGCTCGAACGCGGAGTTCACTGTAGTTAAGAGGCCGACGACCTCGACGGCGTCCGCCCTCCTCGTCTCGTGGAGGGCGAGGGTGCTGTCCTTGCCGCTCGACCAGCTCATCCATGCGCGCGGCCGAGAGGCGCCGGCCGGCGTCGCGTTGCTCACGGCGGTCAACGGTCAGTACCCCGCGGCATCGGGGTCGACAATAGGCAGACGGAGCCAGGAGAGCATCTGGCGTAATTGCTCGTAGGCTGTCAGCCGGGCCGCATCGGTACCTGCGGCTTCAGCTTGCTCGACCGGGCCCCACAGTTGGTGGACCATTGATGGGCCGAGCTCGAGCAGGCCGCCACTGCCTGCCGACGCCCACTTGGCCAGCACGTAACGAGCAATCGCCCCTTCGGGCAGGCCCAGCGCTGCAGCGAGCCTGGCAATGGTGCTCATAGGGTCGACGTGCGCGTACAGGGCAACGTCGGCTTTGAAATTGGCGTCAGGGTCGTCGTCGGACCACGGGCCGGACCATGGAACAAGTTCGACTGATTTCACGAGTTGTACCATTACTCTCATCGAACCACGAAACGGGACCGCTGCCGGGGGCCCTCCCCCTTTGAATTGCCTCTGCGGCGGCCTCGGCCGTCAAGCAGTTATGGACTGTGGCCTACGTTTACGGCACAAATTACGCAGATAGTGCCAATAGCCGCAATTTACAGAAAGAGGTCATGAATATGAAGGCTCGGCGACTAAGTTTGTCCATCCTTACCTGCACAGCAGGTCTTCTTGGTTCTGCTCTCATCGCTGTCCCGCCGTCTGAGGCGGCGCCCGTCGTCGTTCACGGGCCCCGCGTCCCGTGGCCGCTGACAGGTTGGGGCGGCCGGTCGGGCGTAAGGAGCAGCTGGGCATCGTCCAACTGGTCAGGCTACGCCGAGACTGGTTCGTTCACCGGCGTAAGCGGGACCTGGACGGTGCCCTCCGTATCACCCGGCGCCTCAGCATCCACGTACTCCGCCGCCTGGATCGGCGTCGACGGCTTCAATGATGACGACCTGATCCAAACCGGTACCGAGCAGGACTACTACGGGGGAAGCGCGCATTACTCGGCCTGGTGGGAGATCCTCCCTGCCGCGGAGACCGTGATCAGTGAAACGGTGGCGCCAGGCGACCGTATGAGCGCCTCCATTTACGAGACGACGACTACGAGCACGACCCGGAGCACGCCGTTCCGCCGGCGCCAGAGCACGGGGAACATCTGGGTCATCAATATCGCCGATGCCACCCAGGGCTGGAGCTTCAGTATCAACGAGGCCTACTCAGGCCCGGGCACTTCAGCCGAATGGGTGGTTGAGGCGCCTGAGGTCGGGTTCTCAATCGCCACGCTCTCGGACTACACGTTCAGCGGCAACGGGGTTGGGACCACGACGGGCGACTTCGACAATGCGGGTACGCTCGCCGCCCCTGTGAGCAGTGGCACGCCGACGTACACTCCGGCGGCTCTCAACTACGCCAACGACTCTGGCGTGCTGGTCCAAAACAACGAGCAAGTGTCCACGCCAGGAGAGCCGGACTCCGCTCTCACCGCCTTCAACATGGCCTACGGGGCCACTGCACCGGCCGCGCCCAGCAGCTAATACCGCGTTTGGCAGGCAGACCCGCGTCCGGGCCGGCGAGGGCCATTTTGGTCGGCACGCCCCGTAGGGCCCGGGCGGGGTACTTTGGCCTTGAGGTTGAGCTCCAGCGCTAACTGCGAGTCGTTGTCGTGGCCGCTGTGCTGGCGACCGGCATCTCCCAGATCAGCTTGGGCCGGTCCGGGCGCTCGAGTCGTAGACGTAGAACGCACAGCGGCCGTGGCCGGGCGCCGATTGCCCGGTGCCCGAGACGCCGCGCCCGCTCAGCCCCGTCTACCGCGGGTGCTAACCGAAAAGCCAGTTCGCAGGGTCGCCGATCTGTTTAACAAAGACCGCTTGAGGAGCGAGCTGGCCGCCGTGTGAGTAAAAGTCAGCGGCTTAATTTGAGGGATATAGCATT
>JASHVH010000417.1 GCA_030039575.1 Acidimicrobiales bacterium
AGGGTCGGGCCGGTTGCCTCTCTGGCTGGAGGGCCGTGCCGCTTCCTACGCCTCGTCTACCCCCTATGGGCTTTACCAAAAGCTGGTGGCGGCCTGGCTCGGCGTGGTCCTCGAAGACGGGGAGGAGGTGGTGCGCACTGCGCTGGAGAGTGCGGTGAGAGCGGTGCTTCCCAATGAGGCGGCGGCCTCCCGGGTCAGCCTCCTTTGTCGGATGATGGGCCTGGAGCGGGCCGACGCTGGACCGGCATTGTCACGGCTCAACCCCGAGCAATTGCAGGCGGCCACCTTTGACGCTTTGCGCACGGTGCTGTCCAGGCTCGCAACCCATGGCGCGACTGTTCTCGTCTTGGAGGACCTGCACTGGGCGGACCCCACCTCGCTCAGGCTCACAGAGGAACTTTGCTCTATAGCAAAGGAGGCACCACTTCTACTGGTCCTCACCCGCCGGCCCGAGCCCGACCCTGGCGTGTCCGCTCTCGAAACCGCGCTCGCCGCCGACAAGGAGCTTGAGCTGCTGACGCTCGAACTGGCCCCCCTCGCTCAGGCCGCTGAGCACGACCTGGCCCGGTCCCTGCTCGGCGAGGGTACCGCCGATGATGTCATAGCCGCCGCCAGCCGCGGCGTCGAGGGCAACCCACTATTCCTCGAAGAGCGCCTTTCTTCCCTGCTGGAGACGGGCGCTTTGGCCAAGGACGGTGCCGGGTGGCGACTCGACCACGCCCTCTCCGAAGAAGTCCCCGAAGCTCTAGAACGTCTTGTCCGGTCCCGTGTCGACCGCCTCGACCTCGGTCCGCACGATGCTATCGTCGCCGCCTCGGTGCTCGGGGCGGAGTTCAGCTTGGGAGCTCTGAGGGTGGTCACAGACCTGGACGGAGACCTCGCTGGCGCGGTGTCAGCCTTGTGCGCCGGTGGGCTGCTGACCGAGCTGCGCAAAGTCCCGGAGCCTGCCTACCGCTTCCGCCACGGCCTCATTCAGGAGGCCACTTATAAGGGCCTAGTCAGCGACGAGCGCCGTCGTCTCCACGCCCGAGCCGCCTGGGGCCTGGAGGCGGCCTCAGGGCCCCGGCTCGAAGAGGTGGCCGGAGTCCTGGGCAACCACTTCGCCTTGGCCGGGGAGATCGAACGGGCCAGGCACTACCTTGAGCTCGCGGGCGATCGTGCTGCCTCTGCCTTTGCCAACGACGAAGCCATTACCTCTTACCGATATGCACTGGCCGTCGCCAGCCGTGCTGCTGAGCAGGACCCGGCGCCGTGGAGCGACGCCTGGACAAAAGCAGTAACCGTACGGGCGCGGCTCGCCGAGGTGCTCCTGCGTACAGGGCGCCACGAGGAGGCCAGAGAAGCACTTCACGAGGCCCTGGGGCTGGTGGGTGGCGACGACCGTCCCCTGGCCGCTCGCCTACAAGCCTTGCTCGGAAAGGTGGAGATCGCGGACCACCGGTACGACGAGGCCCTGGACGCTTTCGACGCGGCCGAGGAGCTAATGGGCCACCATCCCGAGGAACAGGACCAGGCAACCGTGGACCTGTGGCTCGAAGTCCAGCTCGACGGACGAGCGTACGTCCACTATTGGCGCAACGATCCGGAAAAGGGTGCGGCAGCCCTTGCAGCCGCGCGTCCCGTCGTGGAGGCCCGCGGGACGCCAGGGCGAAAGCAGCGCTTCTACTTCCAGTTCGGGGCTCAGCGCATGCGCGAGAGCCGTTACCGCATCGATGAAGACATCCTGACGAACCTGCGTGCTGCGGTAGCGGCGGCACGGGAAGGCGGCGATGAAGAGGGCGCCGCGCTCGCGCTGTTCACTCTGGGCTTTGCTCTGCTCTGGTACGGCGACCTCGACGAGGCGAAACGCAACATGGAGGAATCGCTGGGGATCGTGGAGCGCACCGGTGACCTGGTGCTACGGGCGCGCTGCTTGTGCTACCTGAACGTGACCGCCCTTCGCCGCCACGACGTCGACACCGTGCGGTCCCTAGCACCACAGGCCATGGAGGCGGCCGCCGCGGCCTCCTACCCCGAGTACGTAGCGATGGCCAAGGCCACCCAAGCGTGGGCCGCCTGGGTGGGCGACCAGCCCCAGGAGGTGGTCGCCCTGTCCGGCGAAGCGGTCGAACTATGGCGCACCAGTGCCGCGGTGTACTCGTGGCACTGGGTTTGCTTGTGGCCCCTTATTTCCGTGCGCCTGGCCGCCGACCAAGTGGGCGAGGCGATCGAGGCAGCCCGCCAATTGCTGGTGCCTTCCCAACAGCGTCTCCCGGATGAACTGGAGACTGCCGTCCAGGCCTCCATCGACGCCTGGGAACAGGGAGACCCTCGCTCCGCAACGGAAACACTGACCACGGCACTCGAGCTAGCGCGGCAATTAAGGTACGCCTGAACACCGCAGCGAAGACGACATCGACGCGGTCCTGGAGTGCGCGGCGGAATGCCCAGCGCGGGGCTTCGAGTTCACCCTCTATCGACAAGAGGTGGCTGGAGCCCCGCCGGAACGGGCCGACTTCGAGGGCAACGCCAACGGAGGCCCGCGGATGCCCCGGTCCGTTCATCTGGTCCCAGACGCCGAGCCTGGGTTCTGGTACGTCCTCGACCGGGCAATCGCACATCGTGCCGGAATCCCAATCGTTGGCCCGCCAGGGCGCCAAGTGTTCGCCGACATCCCTCGGGATGCTCTGTTGGCTGCCATGAAGGACTCGATGCGTTGGCATCGGGACAACGAGGGAGCGACGCTCTACTCGGTGCTCAACGCCAGCCGAGCGTGGCGCTTCGCGGCCGAGGACGCGCTCGGGTCCAAGCTTGAGGGTGCCGAGTGGGCGAGGTCGCGATGGCCCAACCCCGAGCTCATCGACTCAGCAGTCGCACTGCGGCAGGGAAAACGTGCCAACCTCGAAGCACCTGAGGTGGACGAGCTCCTCGAGTACGCCGAGGGCGTCATTTCGAACGCGCTACAGCAGCGGCGCTGACGGCCCCCTAAAGAACTGCGCGCCGAGCTTTAGGTGACGCACGGCCCGCGGCACGCCGGCGCCGGCGGTCCTGCGGCCAACGAGCACTAGAGACATGCAGGCTGACGACGCGATCGCCACCGGAGCGACTACGGCACGGGTACGTACTCGCGCGGGGCCAGGTTGACTCTCACGTCCAGTCCGCCCAGGCCAGCGGCATCAAGGTATTGCCGGAACACGACTAGTTCCGGCCCGGGCGGCGGCCCGGTCACATCGACAAATAGCTGGTCACCCTGGGCGGTTACGCCGACGACCGCCCAACCCACGGGGCTCACCCAGCGCTCTGCAACGGCGCCGACACCGGCTTCCCGGGTTGTGGTGCTGTCAATACGGTCGGAGTTGGCCCAGAGAGGGATGATCACTACGGCCAGGAAGACAGCGACGACCGCCACTGCTGCCCACCTACCGGCGGCCCGCGCCGTCGTCCCCGCGAAAGCTCGGGTTACGTGATAGAGCGCCATGACGACGATACCGCTGGACAATATGGCGGCCACATTGGTTGCGAACAGGAGGAATGCACCCAGCGCCTGGTGTGGGCTGCCCGATTCCAGCGTTAGGCCAACAACCGCCAGAGGCGGCACCAACGAGATGGCGATGGCCACCCCTGGGAGGGTGTCAGAGATGTCCGAGCGAGCGAGGGCAACGGATCCGACCGCACCAGTGGCCAGAGCGGCGACCAGGTCGACCAGTCTGGGCGTGACCCGGGCGGCGACCTGCGTGCTGGTAGCCGCGACGACGGGGTAAGGCACCAAAAGGCCCATTAGCCAACCGATCGCGACGACCGACGCGGTGCCGGCGACCAACAAGAAAAGGCATCGCCGGAGGTTGGCCACATCCATGAGGACCACAGCCAGAACGACGCCGAGGATCGGCGTCATCAAAGGGGCCACGATCATGGCGCCAATAACAGTGGCCGTTGAGTCGCTTACTACGCCGGCGGTGGCGATCACTGCTGCAAGCAAAAGGAGCAACCAATATCGACTGAGACGGCGCGCCCGCTGTGGCCCCTCGAAAAACAACTCATCTCGCATCCGTGCGACATCTTTTTCCGTCAACCCGGTCACTGATCTGCTCCTTCCTCGCGACGCACCCGACTCGACCGCGCTGTTGATTCTTATCGGGCCTGTGCGTCGGCCCTCACCATCGCCTGATCCGGAAGGGGACGCGACCAGTCGAACGATGTGGGCGTAACGGACGGGAGGTGGAACCGGCGGGAGGCCGCGTCGAATTACTATTGGAGCCAGCTAAACTGGGCCATCGGCCAAACTTGAAAATCCTTCAGGCCTCAGTTTCGCAATGGAGACATCTCCCACCGTCTCGTTCCTCAGAGTCGTTCGGTCGGACCTCTGGCCTTTCTCCTGGCCAAAAACAGAACCGCGCGGCGCCCGTTGTGTCGCGGGCCCGGGTCCTCACGGCGCCCACAATCCCGTCGTACTGTATTCGCGGCGGTCAGCGAGAACGGCCAATCTGGCTGCTCCGTAATGGGGGATCCGCTCGGCCGGAGCGGCTCACAAGCTGCCGGCCACCCATCAACTATGCCGTTGCGACGAATGAATACCCTAGAGCGTGGCGGCGGTCGCTGTCAGAGCCGGGGTCGTCGGCGGGCTTTGGCCGGACGGTGCGGTCAAACCGGCGGTGACAATCGATACGAGCGCCTGCGGGGACAGCTGCGTCGACGAAACGACGAGGTTCTCTACCTCGCCCCCCGAGGTTGGTATGGTCACGTCAAGGACGAGCTCGGTTGTGGTCGGCACGAAATCGATCGCCGGTGGGTTGGCGGCCGGAGGAGTTGGGCCGGTGGCGCCGGGCGGCAGCGTGGTGGCACTGGCAGCGGCCGTCCGGGCACG
The DNA here is from genome assembly GCA_030039575.1 of Acidimicrobiales bacterium. Taxonomy (GTDB): domain Bacteria; phylum Actinomycetota; class Acidimicrobiia; order Acidimicrobiales; family Palsa-688; genus Fen-671. Next base: position 4,844 of record JASHVH010000417.1, read on the forward strand.
CGCCCTCCCGGCCGCCCGGGCACGCGCCACGGCGGCGGCCCCAGGCGGCGGTTGAACCGACCCGAGGAGTGCCTGGTAGGGCCCCACTTGGACCTGCGGCACATCTCCCGTCCCCCCCGTGAGCGGGCCGCCGATGCCCCTGACTGTGGGGGTCAGCGGCCCGCCCGGGGTATAAGGCCCAAGAAGGGCCAGCGATATGCAGCCGCCAGAAGCGTTGGCGGCCGAGACCATGTTCGGCTCGTCCGGTTCGCCGTGGAACTGGCTGAACATCTGGCCCGTATGGTCGAAGGTGCCCGCCGGCCAGCTGACCATGATGCCGGGCCGGGGGCAGCCGCTCGACGCCAGAGCGGCGTGGCGGTAGCCGCTGGGCAGCTCGAACACGTAGGACGAGAGCCGGAGCTCGCCGGCCCCGCCATTGCCGGTGGTGCCGAGGGCGACCGGGACGGCTACCGCCGCTGCCACGGCCACCGCGGCCGCAGCGGCAAGGACGGGCTTCTTCCACCGAGCTCTGTGACCCGCGTCCTCCCGAGCCTCAGTCGCCCACGGCCCCCCGTCGGCCTGCGGTCGGGACGAGACAACCCGCGAGAAGATCGCCGCCCGCTGTTCCTCGGTCAAGCCGCCCGGCGCAGCCGAAACGAGGCGTCCAAAGGCAGGGGTCTTGGTCATGGCAATGCCTCCTCCGGGATGGTGCTAAGGCGTCTTGGGGGTGGTTGGAGCCTGCTGGTGGCCTCGCCTCGCCTGCCTTGGCCCTCGGTTGCCTTGGCGGCGAAGGCGCTGCCCTCGGCCTGGCAGTCCTCGGCCTCGAGGACGGCTTCGAAACGCTTGCGGGCCCGGTGGAGGCGCACCAAGAATGCTGTCCTCGTGCAACCGAGCACCCTGGACGCCTCTGCGGGCGACAGCTTCCCCCAGGCGCTGAGGCAGAGAAGCTCGCGCTCGGCTTCGGTGAGGCGCCCAAGCGCCCCGAGCACGCGCTGATGCTCCACCACGTGCTCGGCATGGTCGGGCTCGACGCCTCTGCTGGTGTCGTAGGCCGCTGCTCGCACGCCCAGCGCGGCCTGGCGCTGGCTGGCCCGGCGCTGGTGCGAAATCACCTTCCGGGCCACCCCGAACAGCCACGGGCGCGGCTCGGCGGGGAGCTGGGCGAGGCGGCGCCAGGCCACGAGGAACGTCTCCTCGACCACTTCTGCCGCACGGTCGGGGCTAGACCGGGACAGCGCATAGGCGAACAGCGCGTCGACGTTCGCCCGGTAGAGCTCAGCGAACCTGTCAACGTCTTCCTGCACTCGCCCTCCCCGGAGCACTCGTTTGGCCTATCAGGTAAATGCCCGGCACACCGGTCCCGGTTACACCGAGCTCACCGTGGTAGGCACGTGGATCGTCCCGCACGCGGCACCCCGAGTGCCGGTCGGGGAGCTGGGCCCCTGGGCTGGGGACCGCCGGCCTAGGCCCCCAGCCGCACCGGTCCCGAACCTGCGTCCACCCACTGATCGTCTAAGGACGGCACCTGGTGCAGGCATCGGGGCACAACTCCCCGAACGTGTCCGTTGTTCGGGCGCGGTCAACAGCGCAAGGCTTCGAATTAGTTGTGCGCATCGGCGGCTGTAGACCTGTGAACTCATGCAAGCGATAATGATTGCGGCCTAACCGTTCGGCTCTTTTCTGGTGGACGTCCGCCCGCGCAGCTCCTCAGGCAGAACTTCGGCCTTGGGCCGTGCGTCCTGCGGCAGGCACAAACAGGCCGGCACGCGCATTCTGTCGCGGGTACGAACCCCCGTCGGCGAGCGCATGGCCGTCGACATGGCGCGGACTAATGTTCTGTGGCGACGACGTTCTGAAGGCCTGTTCTGCATTTCCCCGTATCGGTACCCGATGTCAGGGTGGTCTCCTACCCCGAGTTTCGGCGTGGATGCCTGGAGCGAGCGGACGCTCTTGATTTCGATGCCTTTGAGCGTCCGAGTGCCTGCGCCGTGCGCGCTTAGAGTTCGTCGCGGCGATACGATACGGCGGATAACTACCCGCGTTTCGCGAGGCCGGAGCTTCGCGTAGGTGTGGTTAAGGTGGCTCTTCACCGTAGGGATGGAGATGAAGAGCCGCTTTGCTATTTCGGCGTTGGTCAGGTGAGGCCCGACGAGCAA
>JASHVH010000418.1 GCA_030039575.1 Acidimicrobiales bacterium
CCGATAAAAGCGGCAGCAAGCTGGCGTGCACAAGGACGACCTTGTCGGCCGCCTCGGCCATTATCCGGGCCAGTTCAGCAGGAGCCAGGCGCAGGTTGAGAGTGTGCAGCACGGCGCCCATGCAAGGCACCGCGAAGTACGCTTCGAGGTGCTCCTGGCTGTTCCACATGAGGGTAGCCACCCGTTCTCCGGACCGCACACCAAGGCCCTCGAGGGCGGCGGCCAAGCGCTCCATGCGCTCGGCCACCTCCGCGAAACTCAGCGACGAAATCTGTTCACCGTCAAAACTGACAACCTCGCTGTCGCCGTGCACAGTCTGCCCGTGCCGGAGCAAATGAGTGATCGTCAGCGGGAAGTCCATCATGGTGGCGGGGATATCGCCGGCGCGGCCGTTTTCAGACATGCCAAGAGCTTGCCGCAAATTGGCCCCCCTCTGCTCGGCGCCCTCGGGTGGGACGTCGGCGCGGCCCAGGCGGTAAGACTGGGCCCCTGGCCAGTTCGATCGAAGACGTCGGGGTGGGGAGGCCGCCGGCGGCGCCGGCGGAAGTGGGGACGACGCGCCGCCACGGGCCGTCGCGCCGACGACAAGGCCCGCTCGGCAGCGCTGGTCCAGTGGTCCTCGCTCTGGTGGGTAGCGCGGCCTGTGCCCTCGGCGGCTGGCGAGGGACCGACTGGGCGGCCCAGGTCTACCGGGCGAACCAGGCCGCGCATTGGGGGTTCATCACCTGGGACCCGGGGTGGTACGGGGGCACGTACCCGCTCAATTACAGCCTCGTTTACCCCTTGGCCGCCGGTTACCTCGGCCTATGGCTCGTGGCCTTTTTGTCGGCTGCCGGCGCCGCCTACTGCTTTGACCTGCTGGTCGTCCTCCAGTTCGGGAAACGGCCGGCGGGCAGCTGGTACTTCGCTGCTTCAACGATTGTGGAAGTCGCCATCGGCCAGTTGCCGACGTTGGCCGGCGAGGCACTGGCGCTCGGTTCAGTACTGTGCCTCGCCAACTACCGTCGCGCTAGCGTCGCCGCCAGCGGCGACGAGCACCGGCAGGGCCGGAACGGTGGCGGGCGGCGCTTACTCCAGTTCGTGGGCGGCCTGACGCTCGGGGTACTGGCTGCGCTCACGTCCCCGGTCGTCGGTTCGTTCCTCGCCCTGGCGTTGGTCGCCTGGGGCCTGGCCGACATCGGGCGGGCACCAACCGGCGCTGTCGCGGTGGAACTGCTGGCCGGCGCGCTCGTCTTCGTGAGCACGGCCGCGCTCCCTCTCATTTTCCCGGCGCCCGGCTATTTCCCTTTCGGGTTCGGGGACCTGGTGGTGGTGCTGGCCATCTGCGCCCTGCTGGCGAGCCCCCCGCTCCAGGCCTCGAGGCCGGTGCAGGCCGTCGCCCTCCTCTATGCCGCCGTGAGCATCGGCGTGTTCGCCTTCCCCAACCAGATGGGCGACAACGACGCCCGGCTGGCGGCCTATATCGGCGTCCCGCTGGTCATCTGCTACCTGCCCGGGCTCATGGGACGGCTGGCCGGCCGGCGCCCCACCGGCGCCGGACAAGCCGGAGGCGGGGGACATCTTCGCCACGCGGCCGCCATCTTTGGGGCTGGCGCGGTCGCCCTTTTCCTCGTGGTGTGGCACTGGTCACCTATCGTCGAAGCATTCGATGGCGCCGCCAATGGGCCTTCGAGCACCGCCGCCTACTACCGGCCGCTCATCGGCGAGCTCGACCGGCTGAGCAACGGCCAACCGGTACGGGTCGAGATCCCGCCCACCGTCAACCACTGGGAATCGGCCTACGTGGCCCCGGCTTTCCCCCTTGCACGAGGTTGGGAGCGCCAGCTCGATGTCGCCTACAACGCTCTCTTCTACAAGACAGGGCCGTTATCTCCCTCCGCTTACCTTTCGTGGCTCCTGTTCAATGGGGTTTCCTATGTCGCCGTCGCCAACGCCCCACTCGACTACGCGGCCACCGCCGAGGTGGCCCTGCTCCGTTCGGGTGACGTCAAGGGGTTGCAGCGGCTCTGGCACACGGCGGCGTGGGAACTGTGGAAGGTGACGGGCAGCCCCGGTCTCGCCGGCGGCCCGGCGCGCGTCGTTTCCCTCACTCCCCGCTCGGTGGTCGTCCACCTCTCGCGGCCGGGCCAGGCCCTGCTGAAGGTGCGCTGGTCGCCCTATTGGTCCCTCGAGCCCTCGTCCGCCGCGGACGCCTGCGTACGACACGGGCCAGGTGATTGGACCGCGCTCATTTCTGCCCGAAGGGGTGAGCTGCAGCTCAGCCTGTCTGTCGTTCACGCCAACCATGGCCACTGTCCCCCCACGAGCAGCGTACGATCGAGAGTGAACGGCTAGTGACCGATGGCTGACAGACCCGCAAGGCAACGCGAGCGCACCGCAACCGGGCTCGAAGACCGCACCATCCCGACTGAGCTCCCAGGCCGCGGTGGTGCGACTGAAGATCGCGCCCGCCCGAGGACCGTACGGCGGCTGGGGCAGCCCTTCGACCGGCAAAACCCGTTCATGGTCGGCTTTGTGGCGACGGTGGGCGTCCTTTTGGCCTTGGCCCTGGCGGCCGCCGTTTACTCGATCCGGGGCACGCTCGTGCTCGTGTTCCTGGCCCTTTTTATCGCCGTGGGCCTCGAGCCGGCCGTGTCCTTCTTCACCCGCCACCGGGTAAGACGTTCTTTTGCCGTCCTCATCGTCGTGTTCCTCGCCACAGCAGTAGTGGCGGTGTTCGTTTATTCCGCCATCTCCCCCATCCAGCACGAGATCAACGAGCTGACCAAACAGGTGCCCAAATGGCGGGCTGAGATCGCCTCCGGGAAGGGCACCATCGGCCAAATCGCCAGGCAACTGCACCTTAGCGACTACCTCGGGGGCAAAAGCACCGGGAGCCTGGCTGACGACCTGGCCACCGGCGCCCTCGGGGCGGGCAAAATCGTCCTCAGCGCGGTTAGCGACTTCCTTATAGTGGTGGTTCTCACTATCTACTTCCTGGCCGCACTCCCGGCCATCAAGGGTTTCGTCTCGCACCTGGTCCCCGAAAGCCGCAGGCGCCGGTTCGTGGTGCTATCGGACGAGGTGCTGGCCGGGGTCGGCGGCTACCTGCTGGGTAACCTTTTCACGTCGCTCATCGCCGGCCTGGGCACGTTCTTCTGGGCCACCGTTTTCGGCATCCCCTACCCGATATTGCTCGGGCTCCTGGTCGCTTTCTTCGACCTCATACCGGTGGTGGGCTCGACTATCGCCGGCGTGATCGTCAGCCTGGTGGCGTTGGTGGTATCGCTACCGGTGGCCGCCTCGACGGCCGCCTTTTATGTCGCCTACAGGTTCGTCGAGGATTACTTGCTGGTCCCGCGGGTAATGCGCCACGCCGTAAATGTGTCGCCGGTGCTCACCGTCCTGGCCGTGGTGGTCGGCGGCGCGCTGCTCGGGATAATCGGGGCCCTGGTGGCAATACCAATAGCGGCTGGGATAAAGCTGGTCGTCGAACAAACAGTTTTCCCTCGCCTTGACAATTCCTGATTACCGAGGTTCGCGAAACCCGCTGCGCCCAGACAAGGAGAGCGGCCGACCGTGCCACAACAGCCTGACCAGCCCGACCGCGCAACAGGAAGGCACGAACGGCCGCTCTCTTCTCAGCGGGTAGTTTCGCGACCCTCTGTGGCCAAGCTGCCCTTGCCTTTCGAGGCCATGATGGACCTGGAGGCCCACGGCCCCGACACCTACGTAGGCGCAGGGCCGAGCTACCCATGGGGAGGCCTGTACGGCGGCCAAATAGTGGCGCAGGCGTTGCGCGCCGCCGACCTCACGGTGAAACCAGGGCATGTGCCCCACTCGTTGCACGCCTACTTCCTGAGGGTAGGCGACCCGGAAGAACCGGTACGCTTCGAAGTCGAGCGCTTGAGGGACGGTAGCACCTTCGTGGCCCGCCAGGTCGTGGCCCGCCAATCGACCGGGGCCATATTGAACATGTCAGCTTCGTTCCAGGCCGAGGGCACCACGACAATGGACGTCCAGCTGGCGCGGCCGCCCGACGCCGGCCCGCCCGAAGCGGCCTGGGACGTCAGTTGGAGCCCGGTGTTCGAGCTCAGGTTCGTGGCGGGTGGCACCGGCCCCGGCGCCGAGGGCAGCTCAACTCTTGATGTGAGCAGCGACATCGATGCCCGCAGCATGGACGCTCGCCGGCTGGGCGGGTACCTAGACCGTGGGGAGGGCCTCCAGAAAGCCTGTAGCTGGCTCAAAGTCCTCGAGGACCTAGGTGACAGCCAGGCCGTGCATGCGGCTGCGCTAGCCTACGTCTCGGACAGTGGCCCGGCGTGGGTCGTGGCCGCACTGCACGCGGAAGAGTGTGCGCCGGCGAAAGCGTGGCGGCCGGTGAGCCTCGACCATGCCATGTGGTTCCACCGGCCTTTCAAG
>JASHVH010000419.1 GCA_030039575.1 Acidimicrobiales bacterium
GTACCGGCTTCGGGCTACGGGACCCCCACCTTCGAGGCCGTCAACGACTTCGAGCGAGAGGGGTCAGGGGTGCATTCTTGGGAGGGGGAAATTGGCTCGTTCGTCGACGAGAGCCCGCTCCACCTGGTGACCACGGCCGACCTGGCCAAACTGGCCGGCGAACGGCCTGAGCTCCAGTGGCAGGTCCGCCGGTTCCGTCCGAACTTGCTCATCGAAGCCCCGTCCGGGGCGTTCGCTCCTATAGTGCCAGGTCAACGCATATTGATCGGCGACGTCGAAGTTCAGGTACTGAAGGGGTGTACCCGCTGCGTGATGACGACACGCGCTCAGCCTGGCGGCATCGAACGCCAACTCGACATCTTGCGCCACGTAATGGCAGCCCACGACAACGAGGTGGGTCTCCGGGCCAGTGTGGTCCGGGCCGGCGTGGTGCGGGTCGGGGACCCGGTACTGGTTGTCCCGTTACCGGTGCCGGCCGGTGAGTGAGATAGCCCAGTGAGATGCAGTCAGGTGACCCGGTGAGGTGGGCCACCTCAGACGGGCGAATTCAGATGGGGCCGGTCGGATGGGGCCAGTCAGATGGGGCCGGTCAGATGGGGCCGGTTAGATGGGGCCGGTCAGATGGGCCCGGTCAGATGGGCCCAGTCAGATGGCAAGCTCAAGCGCCGCAGCAGATATTGATCGTGGAGAGCCACGGGATGCTGCGCTGATTTGTAATGGGCGCCACCGCGTCGAGCATCTCGATGTAGGCCGCTTCGGGCGAACCGGTGCCGGCTGCCGTCAAGACGCCATAGATCTCTCTTGACCGGCCGCTCACGGCCTTGGCGTAGCTCAACAGGGCGGCCCACTCGGCAGCATCGGGGGAGTAGTAGATCTCGGGCATAGGGACATCGGGGGGAAAGCCGTACGCCACCTGAAGCAGTTCGTCGTCGGTCCACACATTGGCGTCGGCCGAGCCGTAATCGACTAAAGGCGGGAAGTAACCACCGACCGCGTCTGAGTAACCCTCCAGGAGGTCGTAAGTGTTGAGGTAGGCGGGGTCGTACGCCGGCTCGATGTCATCGGCGGCCACTATCCGGACGTCGTCGGTGAACTTCTGCCGGGCTCTGTACGCACTGGTCCAGGCCCCTATCTGCTCAACTGCGTATGCGAACTGCTGGCCCCACACGCTGAAGTCGGGCGGTTCGTCCGGACAGCCGCAGATGACTTGGCTCGGACCGCATGGCTGCCCCGTCCCGCAGCTGTTGTTCGTCCCCACCGCCACGTTGAGCATCGTGTAGCGAGGCGCCAGCCGGAAGTAGCCCCTTACATAGCTCTCGACGCCGGCCGCAATCGAGGAGAACGGGACGAGTACGTTGCCAAAACCGAACGTCCCGTAGACGCCACCGGCGACGGCGGGACGCCCGAAGTCCAGGATGACGATGCCTTGAGCGGAGGACCGGCCGGCGTGCTCACCCTGGAGGTACAGACGCGAGAGGTTGGCGTTGCCCTCGTAGTAGGAGCTGGTTTGGCTCGGCGTGACGGCGGCATAACCGTTCACAGCGGCATAACTGGTGGTACTGACGGTCGCCGGACCGGCAATAAGGGCGACGAACACGAACGCGGTCGCGACACGATGGCCAAGACTGCGCCGCGAACACGTCCCCGGCGTCCACCACAGGTGGGCGCCACGCCACCTCATAGCAAGAAATTGTCGCGCCTGGTCGGCCAACATTGCTGTAATTCGGCGGGGCCGAAATTCATAGCAGGTGCGGCCGGGTAGCATCTCGCCATGCCGCCGAGGCGCCAGCGCCATCATTTCGAACGGGCCGTGCTCGACAACGGGCTGAAAGTGCTCGTGGTACCGGGCCCTTCAGACAACTTGATCGGGGTGTCGGTTGTTTACGACGTCGGTTTCCGGTCCGAGCCCGAGGGCAGGACCGGGTTCGCTCACCTTTTTGAGCACATGATGTTCCAGGGGTCGGCAAATGTCGGCAAGGTCGAGCACATACGTCTCGTCGAATCAGCCGGCGGGATAATGAACGGCCACACCCGGGCCGACCTCACCGCCTATTACGAAGCACTACCGCCGTCGGCCCTCGAACTGGCCCTTTTCCTCGAAGCCGACCGGATGGCGTCATTGGCCGTTACGGAGGAGAACCTACGCAACCAGGTCGACGTGGTGAAAGAGGAGATCCTGGTAAACGTCATCAACCGTCCCTACGGCGGTTTCCCCTGGATCCCGCTCCCGGCCCTCGCTTTCGATTTGTACCCGAACGCCCACAACGGTTACGGGGACTTCAGCCACCTCGAGCAGGCCACCGTCGAGGACAGTGAGGACTTCTACACCACCTATTACGCCCCCTCGAACGCGGTGCTCACGGTCGTAGGTTCAGCTCAACCCGATGAAGTCTTTGCCCTGGCGGAGCGGTACTTCGGCCCTATTGCCCACCGTCCGGTACCGGACCACGGGCCCTGGCCGGAGCCGCGCTTGGCCAAGGACCGTCATCAGGCGCTCCGGGACCCGAAGATCCCCCAGCCCGCGTTCGTGGTCGGCTATCGCACGGTGGACCCGGTCGGCCAACTCGACCGCTACGTCGTCTACCACGTCTTGGCGAACGTGCTCGCCGAAGGTGATGCCAGCCGTCTGCGGGCCCGGATGGTGTACCGGGACCATAACGTCACCGACGTCGGGTGCATGCTCGGGACCTTTGGCGACGACGATTACTTCGTTCGTGACCCGTCGCTGTTCCAGGTGGTCGTTTTTCACCCCGGGACAGCGACCACGGAAGCCCTGCTAAAGGCGATCGACGACGAGATCGGTCGGCTGGCCAGCGATGGGCCGACGAAAGAAGAACTGGCCCGGGTGGTCGCCGGCTCCTCCGCCGAAGCGTGGAGGAACCTCGATTCCATCCTGGGCCGCGCTCACATCGTCGGCTCGCTCGAGACGATCCACGGTTCCGCCGAGCTCATTGACGAATTGCCGGTCCGGCTCGGCGCAGTCACGTCGGCCGACGTGGCCGCCGCGGCCGCAGACCTGGCTGGTCAGCACCGCGCCGTCCTCGAGCTTCAGCCGGCCAAGAGTTGAGGCTAGGGAAGGAGACGCCTGAGATGGCGACGACAATGACGCGGCCCCCTATCGGTCGCTTGAGGGCGGCGAAAGCTCCCACGGTGCTGGAGGACGAACTGCCCGGTGGCGTCCATTCGGTCTTCGTAAGCCGAAGGGCGCTCCCCCTCGTCGAGCTCCGGCTGGTCGTCCCCCTGGCCCCGGACCAGATCCGCAAACCGGCACTCACCAGCGTCCTTTCCGAGGCGCTCTTTGCGGGCACGGAACGCCATGACCGCGTCGCCCTGGCCGAGGCGATCGAGGGCCTGGGCGGCCGCCTCGTGGCGCACGTCGACGAGGACCGGCTGGTCGTGACGGGGTCGGTGTTGGCGGAGCACCTGCAGCGGTTCCTGGAGCTGCTCACCGAAGTGCTGACCGTGCCCACCTACCCCGAACCGGAGGTCCGAGCCGACAGCGACCGCGCCGCCGACGAGATGGTCATCGCCCTTAGCCAGCCCGAAGTGGTCGCCCGGCAGGCATTGCGGCGCCGGATGTACGCCGGCCACCCGTACGCCACGCCGCTCCCGACGCCGACGGCCTTGAAGCGCGTAAAAGCGGCCGACCTGAGACTGCTCCACCAGTCGCTCCTGGCTCCCCCCGGCGCCCACCTGGTGCTGGTCGGCGACTTTCAGGCGCCTCGTGCTCGAGGCCTCACCGAAGACGCATTAGGCAAGTGGCTACGGCGGAAAGGTTCTCGGGACAGCGACCTGGCGGCCACAGGCACTCCGCGGCCCGGGCCGCTCGAGCTCGTAGCCCGGGCGGGCAGCGTCCAGAGCAACGTGAGGCTTGGCGGCGGCGCACCGTCGTTGTCCGACCCCGACTGGCCCGCCGCAGCACTGGCCGGGAGCGTGCTGGGGGGGATGTTCAGCTCCCGGATCACCGCGAACCTTCGTGAACGCAACGGGTACTCGTACTCGCCCCGCAGTTCCTTCCGCCACCTCCGGGCGGGCTCGTCCTTCGTGTTGGCCGCCGACGTGGCCTCCGCAGTAACCGCCGCCAGCCTGGTCGAAATCATGTACGAGCTGGGGAAGGTGGCTACAACCGGGATTACCGAAGATGAGCTCGAGTTGGCCCGACGGTACGTCGTAGGGCGCTTCAGTTTCGAGACGGCGACCCTCCCCGGCCTCGCCTCGACCCTGGCCGGCCTGGCCATCAAGGGCGTCGGGCTCGACTACCTGGTGAAGTACCCCAAAGGCCTCATTGCCACGACCAAAGGCCAGGTCGATGAGGCGGCCCAGCGCTACCTGGGGCCACATGGCCTCGCCACGCTGGTGGTAGGCGACCCGGACATCGTCAGGGACCAGCTGTCACGGGTCGAAGAGGTGGTTGTCCGCCAACCTTGACCGGAGTGCTAACCGTTCACGCCGAGGCCAGCCTGTCGAGGCGCAAGAGAAGAGCCTGTAGCGCGAGCAGCTCCCCCGGGTTATAAGCCAGGTCGGCGGAGAGAGCGTCTATCAGGGCTACGGCTTCGGCGGCCCGAGCGGGCGCCACCGAACCGGCAACGGCCCGGTCGCGATAGGCCCCAGCCAGGGCGGCCAGCCCGGTACGCAGTTCGTCGGTCCGCTGCCGGCGCTGTTCACGGCGGTGGCGTTCCTCCAGCTCGCGCCCGCCCGCCCGGGCCATGGTCTGGCCGGCCCGCCCCGGGAGGGTGGCGGAGTCACGGGCGTACCGTTGTGCCAGCTCGGTCACCTCCGCCTGCTGGCGAGCAGAAAGTGGGCCGGCACTGCGTTTCAACAGCTCGACGAGCTCCTCGGCCAGCACCGCCACCGTCGCCCCGGTGCCGTCAAGCTGGGCAGGAACAGCCTCCCAGGACCGCCGCCGCCCTTCTGCCTCCTGGTCTGAGGCCAGCAACCGGGCACGGTCGAGGCGGCCGCCGGCCAGGCGGGCCAGCGCGGACGCCCGTTCAGGCGGCACCCCTTCGGCCTGCAGCACGGCAACGATCTCGGGGTCGCCAAGCGGCCTGAAGTCGACGCGCGCCGAGCGGCTGGCGATCGTCTCGAGCTCGGCCGGCACAAACTCAGCCAGCCCTATGAACACCGTGTTACCAGGCGGCTCCTCGATCGTTTTCAATAACGCTGGCGCCGTTTCACGAGCCAAGTGGAGGTCCGGCAGGATGACCACCGACCGCCCCCCTTCGAGCGGGCTACGGGCGGCGACCCGGGTGACCTCGCGCGCCTGCTCGATCGTCAGGGCGGCACCTTCGCGCTCGATGATGACAACGTCCGGGTGCACGCCGTCGAGCACGCGCCGGCACGTCTCGCAGTTATGGTCGCGACCGACGGGCTCGCTCCCATCGGCCTCGGCCCCGTTGGGGCAGATGAGCATGGCGGCGAAGGCCATCGCCGCCGTCAGCTTGCCGGTGCCAGGAGGACCGACGAACAGGTAGGCGTGGACCGGCCTGGCGGCCGCCGCTCGGAGGGTGCTGACGGCCGCCTCTTGCCCGACCAAGGCGCCAAGTCCTTTCACTCGATCGCCTTCCAGACCCGCTCGGCGACTTCGTCAACCGGGCCCACAGCGTCGACGACGCGCCAACGGCCCGGGTCGGCGGCGGCCAAGTGGCGGTAACCCGACCGGGCCCGCTCCAGGAACTCGTCCCCTTCGGCTTCGATGCGGTCGAGGTGGCTCGAACTCAGGCGCCGCCGGGCGACACTGACGGGCAGGTCCAGCAACACTACGACGTCAGGCGCCCGCCCCTCGGTGGCCCAGTGGTCGACATCCCGAAGCTCGGTAAGGGACAAGCCCCGGCCGTAACCCTGGTAGGCGAGCGTCGACCCCGAGTACCGGTCGCACACGACGTCGGCGCCCCGAGCCAGCGCCGGCTGAATGACCTCCGCCACGTGCTGGGCGCGGGCCGCCAGCATCATGAGGGCCTCGGCTTTGGGCACGGGCGCCAACGGTAGGTCGAGGAGGAGGCGCCGCAAGGCGTCGCCGACTGCAGTACCGCCGGGTTCGCGCGTGAGCACGGCCCCCAGGCGTTCGGCCAACAAGGCCGCTTGGGTCGACTTCCCGGCGGCCTCGCCGCCCTCGAACACTATGAACCGGCCCACCTACTCAAGGTAGTGCGGCCGGCCTGTCATCCAGCACGAGCACGGGCACCCAGTTCGACCACCGGCATCGAGCACGACCACCGGTACAGGGGCTGGCTCCCGGACGAGCCGGCTTCAGGCCTCCGGCGGCACGAGGCGCCTCTCCATGGCCCAACGGGTGAGCTGGTAACGGTTCGTCAGCTGGAGCTTGCGCAGCACGGCCGAAACGTGGGTCTCCACAGTCTTGACCGAGATGTACAGCTCTCGCGCGATTTCCTTGTACGCATAACCCCGGGCGATAAGGCGCAGGACCTCTCGCTCCCGAGTCGTCAACTGGTCGAGCTCGGGGTCGAGGTGGGTAGTGGCGGCCTCGGGCGTCTGGGCGAAAGCGTCCAGGACGAAACCGGCCAAACGGGGGGAGAAAACAGCATCGCCGGCCGCCACCATGGCAATGGCGTCGAGCAGTTCTGGCGTGGAGATCGTCTTCGTCACGTAACCACGGGCCCCGGCCCGGATGGTGCCGATGACGTCTTCGGCCGCGTCCGAGACAGATAAGGCAAGAAAAAGGATGCCGGGCTGGGACGCGTGTACGCTGCGGATGACCTCGGGGCCGCCGCCGTCGGGGATATGCACGTCCACAAGGACTACGTCCGGCGCCGCCTCCAGGATCTCCTGGACTGCGGTGGCCACGTCGCCCGCCTCTCCGACGATCTCCACCTGCTGACCCCCGCCCCACTGGCCATCGATCTCGTGGCGGACACCGGCGCGGAACAGCTGGTGGTCGTCGACGATGTAGAGCCGCAACGTCTTGTCGCCGGGCGCGCTCAACTCTGGGCCCGCATCGGCAATTTCAGCGCCACTTCCGTGCCATGGCCCGGCGCGCTGCGCACCGTGGCCGTCCCGCCATTGCGGCCGACCCGGGCTTTGATCGACTCGCTTATCCCTTTGCGGTCACGGGCCACCGCCGCCGGGTCAAACCCCTTGCCGCGGTCCCGTACGAACACGGAGATCGCATCCGGCTCGACCTCCGCAAATATCGATACGAGGTCGGCGCCCGACCATTTGGCCGAGTTGACCACCGCCTCGCGGGTGGCGGCCACGAGCGCCCTGGACCGCTCGTCCAGCGGAGCGTCACCCACCGTTACGACCTCGACCCGTACACCATGGTCGCTCTCGACCTCTTGTTGCAAACTGGCCAGCGCTTCTGAGACGGTGCCGGGCTCGTCGAACCCCATCGGGCCGCGAGCCGCCCCGTCGAACAACCACGACCGCAGTTGGCGCTCCTGTGCCCTCGCCAGCCGCTGCACCTGGTGGGGGTCACTGGCCGACCGCTGG
>JASHVH010000420.1 GCA_030039575.1 Acidimicrobiales bacterium
GTCGGTTGAGCACTTTGGAAGCGGTCCCTATGGAAACTCCTGCCCGTGCCGCCACGTCCACCAACCGGATAGGGACCTTACTTTCTTTCTTCGACATGGATGTTTCCGACTATAGCGGCAAACTTTCCGGAGCGCCTTGCCGGTCGGCACGGCGTTGACAGCTTCTTAGTTGAGATCTACGCTGATGGCGCTAACAGAAAAGGGTTTCATGGGGGACGCTACTGGCTCTGACTACCTTCGAGCCCGTTCAGCAGAGCGAGTCAACGGCCTCCCCTCTGGCGCGTCCGAAAGCAGGGACCAAACGTCAGGCTCCGCCCAGGAGACGGAGGTGTTGACGGTTCAAAAGGGAAAGGAGATCCGGATGAGTCTGACTTCCAACCGAGGACGAAAAATGCTTGTGGCCAGGGGCACTCCAGGACGGCGAGCGCGTCAGGTGCTGGCTGCCGTCGGTACGACGGCCCTGGCGTCGGCCCTCATTGCCGCCACGGGCCCGTTGCCGGGTGCCGGCGCCGCCACGACCGTGACGATCACGCTCGGCTATGCCGGGGGCACGAACATCGACCCGTATTACGACCACGTCATTCAGTCCGCCGAGAACGCCCTTCCAGGCATCAAGGTCCAGCAGGTCGTGTACGCCACTTATGACGACCAACTCGACGAAATGCCGACGGAAGTGGCCGCCGGCACCATCCCCGACATCATCGTGTGGGACAACTCAGCGCCGGTGGGCCAGTACGCCCAACAAAGCGCCATCTTGGGCCTCAAAAAGCTCGTGTCGTCGGCGGGTGTCAACTTGAGCGGTGACCCCGCCGCTCTCATAAAAGCCTGGACGATCAACGGCAACCTGTACGGCATCCCGCTCTACTTGCAGGACTCCGCCTACGTCTACAACCTCGGGATGTTACAAGCGGCGGGCATCACGACCCTGCCGAAGTCCATGCAGCAGGTGGGTGCAGATGCCCTGACCGTCTACAAGAAGACGGGGAAGGCCGGCCTCACCATCCTCGACAACCTCTTCCACCTGACGCAGTACGTGCTCGCCTTTGGCGGCGGGTGGGGCTTCGGGAAGACCATCAATTCGACCGCCAATATCGCGGGGATGCAGTTCCTGGTCAACCTGTTCAACGAGCACGCGGCCGTGCTGCCTGACCAGGTGGGGGCCTCATGGGACGGTGTAGCCGTCGGCGACAATGAAGCGGCCATGGCCGACGGCGGGCCCTGGTACATCGGCTACATGTCGTCCAGCGCTCCCAAAGTGAACTACTCACTGGAGCCGATACCGACGTCCACCGGTAAGCAGTTCGTCGTCACGTACGGCGGTGCGTACTCGATCACGGCGCACTCGAAGGACCCGGCGGCCGACATGGAGCTCATCAAGTACCTGACTGACGCGGACGCAGAGCATTATGTCGCGATCGACACGAGCTTCGGCTTCGTGCCCGCCGCCAGCCAGTACATAAACCTGTACCGCAAGCTGACCCCGAAGTACTCGGGGATCACGAACGCCGTCCTCGCCAATGGGCTCACTCTCGACTACCCGCCAAGCACGATCCAGTTCGGCAATGCCCTCGTGTCCGGCTTCGAGAACATCATCCTGCGGCACAGCGGCACCGTACGGGCACTGCTCAACTCGCTACAGCAGGCGTACGGCACGAGCTAGGCCCACTCCGCTGTAAAAGCGGCCAAATGGGTAAACAGGTACATTGGGCGCCCGGGAGAGCCGGTCACGAGGCTCGGCTCGGGCGCCCAACTTTGGTTTACCACTTCACTGCCCGTTATGAAAGGACAATTACATGGCGCAAGGTGTTGGTCGTCCTCGGACGGCTCCCTTGCTGCTGACCAGAAGTTGGCGACAGCCGCCGCGCCGGGCGCGACGCGATTGGGGGGCGGCTTATGCCTTGTTGGCGCCGGCGGCGGCGCTCCTCGGGATCTGGTTCGTTTACCCCATCGTGGACACCGTGGTCCTGGCGTTCCAACAGGTCAATCTTTTCCATTTCTCCGAGCGCACCTACGTCGGGCTCACCAACTTCCACCAGCTTTGGGTGGACCCCGCATTTCATCACTCCTTGTTCATCACCATGATCTTCGTCCTGCTGGTCGTCCCCGCTCAGACCGTGGTTGCATTAGTGCTCGCGTCGGCCCTCCAAAGCGTGGGGAGAGGTAAGACCATCTTCAGGACGGCGTTCTTCCTTCCCTACATGACCTCCACTGTGGCGGTGACGACCGTGTTCATGAAGCTGTTCGTGGAAGGTGGCCCACTGGCGGCGTCAATATCTCGTATTTTCGGCCTGCCAGACACTACTTGGTACGCAGAGCCGAGCTTCGCCCTGCCGTTCCTCGTCATCGTTTACGTTTATATGTACATCGGTCTTTATGTCGTCGTTTTCCTGGGTGGTATCGAGAACGTCCCCGTCGAACTGCACGAAGCGGCGAAGGTCGACGGCGCCGGTTCCTTCCAGCGCTTCCGGTTCGTGACCGTGCCGGGCGTGCGGCCCTACGTGTTGTTCGTCATCGTGGCCGGGTTCATCCAGGCCGTACAGATTTTCGACCAGGCTTACGTGATCGCTTCCAATGGCGCCATCCTCGGCAGCCCGGCAGGAGCGACCGCCACGCTGGTAATTTTCCTTTACCAGCAGGCCTTTCGCTTGAACAACCTCGGGTACGGCAGCGCCGCAGCGGTGGTGCTCCTTGTCATCGTGTTCGCAGGCACCGTGCTCACGCGAAGGTTGCTCCCGGAGCGGTCGTGAGGACAGCCCGTTTGCAGCTGGCCGGCCGCGTGCTGAAGTACGGCGTCTTGGGCGTTTTCGCCGTAGCGGCGATCGGGCCCGTACTTTTTGCTCTCTATACCTCGTTCGAGCTCCCCGCGGACTACCCTCGCTTCGTCTCGTTCAGCCGGCTGACACTGTCGAACTACCGCTACGTCTTCGACAACGCCCCGGTGCTGCGTTGGTACGCCAACACCGCCTTTGTCACCTTCGGCGTTGTGCTCGGAGCAGTCGTGGTCAACACGATGGCCGGGTATGCACTGGCCCGCATACGGTACCCCGGCCGGGCCCTCAGTTTCCTGATTGTCCTGGCCATCCTGATGGTGCCTCTCCAGGCCATCCTGATCCCCTTGTACTTGCTCGTGGCCCAGCTCGGTTGGCTCAACTCGTACCAGGCCCTCATCATCCCCTTCATCGCCAACCCGTTCCTGATCTTCTTGATGAGGCAGTCGTTCCAGAACGTGCCGACCGACCTCGAGGATGCTGCGGCCATCGACGGCGCCGGCCGGTTCAGGACGTTCCTGAAAGTGGCCGTCCCCCTGACCATGTCCGGCATCGCCACTCAGGCCATCCTCGCCGGGACGTGGACGTGGAACAGCTTCATGATCCCGGTCACGTTCACGACCGACCCCAACCATTACATGATGACCGTTGGCCTCAACAGCCTTCAATCGCAGTTCTACACGTTGGTGACAGTCCAGATGGCCGGCGTCGTGCTCCTGACTGTGCCCATAGTCCTTATGTTCGTGGCTTTCCAACGCCTTATCGTCCCCAGCTTCGCCACGGCCGGCATCCGGGGCTAGGAGGTCTCTCGGATGCCGAACGAGCCCTTGAAACCGCAAGTTGGTGCCGTGGTCACCCGCGTGGCGCCGTTCGATGCGGGCGCGACTGCTCAGCGCCGCGGAGGACGGTACGGGGTGCGAGTCCTCGAGAGCGGTGCCGAATGGGCCCAGCGCCACCCGGTGGCGGTCACCCTGTCTTCGGGACGAACCGACGGCCGGTGGCTCGGCTACGACACCGTCCAGACAACGAGCAAAGGCTTTATCGGCATGGCCGATGTCCGCGTAAGCCCGCGCACTTCACTCCAGGTCACCGACACTTGGGAAGCGGCACAACAAGAAGTCACCGTGACGCGCGAGGTGGCGGTCCGCGGGGGCGAGGACGCCGGCTTCATGACTGCGCTGACGCTGGCCCGCCAAGAACCGGCAAACTGGCATCTGGTCGTGCCGTTTGCCCCCGGTGCGATTTATGGCGACAGCGAACCGGTCCCACGATGGTCCATGGGCAGCCCCGAACTCAGGCATGGTGGCGCGCGGCACCTGTTGTGCCGGGAGGACCGGCTGGCCGCCCCGATGTTCGCTCTCCTTTACACCGACGGCGAATGGATGGCTGTCCTGCACCAGGGCTCTGACGCCGGGACGACGGTGGCCGACCGAGGCAAGGCCTCGGGTGGCGAAACGCTTATCGACAGCAGGTTCGGCTTTGCCGCCCTCGGCGGGGTCGAGCGAGATGGCCGGGTCAACGCCGGCGCGTTTTTCCCCGGCTCAGAAGGCCCCGTCACGTACGGCACCGGTGGGGCCCCACTTGGCCAACACCGTCGTTGGCGACGCCGCTTCCACCCTTTGACCGAAGGAGCCCCGCACCGGTACCAACTCACGTTTGCCTGGGGCAGGGCAGCCGCCGCGGCCGAGTTCTTTTCGGCCTCATGGCGCTGGGCTTGGGGCAAACTGGCCCCGTTCACGGCGGCGGTC
>JASHVH010000421.1 GCA_030039575.1 Acidimicrobiales bacterium
CCGTCGCCACGGTCGACGACGCCTGGTACAACCTGGCCGCCTGTTTGGCGTTCTATGAGAGTGCCCGAACTGGAGAGAGGGTGTCACCCGTGGCAATGCCACAATTACAGCCGATGACCCGATGACAGGCAGTCCACTTCGGCTTGGAGTGTTGGGTGCGGGCACGATAGCGACCGTGGACTACGGGATCCTCCCCAACCTGAACAAAATCCGCAACAAAGTGCGGGTCGTTTCGATCGCGGACCTCGTGATTGAGCGGGCACGCGCGGCGGCCGAGGCGTTCGGCATCCCGATGGCCTGCGCCAGCCTGGACGAGCTACTCGCCGGCCCCGAGACGGATGCCATCGTCAACCTCACGCCGATACCGGTGCACGGCGAGACATCTATACAGGTACTGCGGGCGGGTAAGCATCTCGTCACCGAGAAGCCCTTGGCCACGAGCATGGCCGACGCCGACCGGATCTGCTCGCTGGCCCAGGCGGCAGGCTTGGTGGTCGTCTGCGCCCCGTACAACATGCTGTTCCCCGACCGGTTGGCAGCCTACCGGCTGGTGGCTAGCGGGGCCGTCGGCAAGGTGGCGTTCGCTCGGGTCCGGTCCTCGCACGGGGGACCGGCCGCCGGGACCTGGCCCTACGACCCGTCGTGGTTCTACCAGAAAGGTTCCGGCCCGTTGTTCGACATGGGTGTCTACGGGATCCACGAGATCACAGGCATTCTCGGTCCGGCCCGGCGGGTTGTCGCGTTTGCAGGGGTAACCGAGCCCAGCCGGGTCGTACGGGGCGGGCCCTACCGGGGCAGGACAATCGAGGTCACTGCCAATGACAACGTCCTCATGATGCTCGATTTCGGCGACGCCACCTTTGCCGTTGTCGACGGCACTTTCAACGTCAACGCCGGCAGGGGGCCCAAGCTGGAAGTGTTCGGGCGGGAGGGCACCCTGAACCTGAGTGGCGCCCCGTGGGCGGGTGAAGGGCCGGTGCTCGAAGTGTTCAAGATGGATGCGGTAAACGAATTGCGCGGGTGGGTTACGCCCTCGCTGGGTGAGGTCAACCAGCGGATGGACTGGGTCCTCGGGTTGCACCGCGCCGCCATGGTCGACCACCTGGCCGACTGCCTGCACTACGGCCTTGACCCGCTTTTGAACGTCGACCATGCCCGGCACATCCTGGAGATCATGCTGGCCGCCGAGGAGTCCGCCCAGTCCGGCTGCGCCGTGGCACTGGAGACCTCGTTCTCGTTACCCACAGAACTGTGGTGGGAGGCGGGCTATGCCACCACTCATCCCGAAGATGCCGGCGCCGCCTTGGCCAGTCTCGCCTCCGTCACTGATGCAGGCGCGACCGCGACCGCGACCACCCCAACTGCCCACGAGCACGGAGTTCCGAAGAAGTGAGCCAGGACCAACCACTTTCGGCGATGGTCGTCGTCGCCGGTTCAGATGTGCACCATGACCTCATTGGAGGAGCACTAACTCTCCAGTCTCTGCTGGTTGACGCCGGCATCCGGACCAGGCGGGCGGTCGGGCTGGAACGCTTCGTTAACCCGCTCCCCGCCACCGCGGGCACAGATGTGTTCGTGTTGTATACGGCAGGCGGCGCACTGAGCGGCCGCGAGCAGGAGTCGTTGTCCGACCTCGTCGCGGCGGGAAAGGGAGTGGTGGCGGTCCATGCCTCCATCGTGTTCGCCTCGGACGGCACCGAAGGTTCCCCCGACCGCACGCGGGCCGAGCTGCTGGGCTGCCGCTACCTCTCCCACGGCCCCGACGGCGTTTCAGGCCGTTACAAGGTCCAGATCCTGGGGCAGCACCCCATTACAGAGGGGGTCGAGGACTTCGATATCGACGATGAGTACTACCACATCGAACTGATAGAGACCTCCAAGGCCGAGGTGCTGGCACAACGCTGGTCTTCGATCGGAGACGAGCCCATCCTCTATGTGCGCCAGCACGGCGAGGGACGGGTGTGCTACCTCTCCCTGGGCCACGACATGCGCGCTTGGGGCAACCCGGGCTTCCGCTCCCTCGTCCGTCAAGCGGCGCTGTGGGCCGGAGGTGAGCGTTGACCCCCGCCACCATCGGCGTCCAGATGTACTCGGTCGACGAACAGGCAGCGAAGGACTACAGGTACGCGCTGGAGCGCATCTCCCGCATGGGGTACGCGGGAGTGGAGCTTTATGGCTTGCACGGCCAGTCCCCGGCGGAGGTCCGCAAGTGGGCCGACGATCTCGGCCTCGTGTTTTCAAGCGCGCACGCACCATTTCCTGTCGGCCCCGCCGGCCGCCAGACCCTCGACCAGCTGGCCGAACTCGGGGTGCCGACGCTTACTTGGAGCCTCGAGGCGGACGAGTTCCGGAGCCGCGACAGCATTGCTTCGGGGTCGGTCCGGGTAAACGAGGGTGCGGCCCAGGCCGCTTCGTACGGGATAGAGGTGGCATACCATAACCACTGGGCCGAGTTCACGACCACTTTCGAGGGGCGGCCTGCCTACGACGTTCTCTGGGACCACCTCGACCCACGCGTCCTGGCCGAAGTCGACGTGTACTGGGTACAGCTTGGTGGGGCCGACCCGGTGGCTGTCCTGGAACGGCTCGGTGAGCGAGCGCGTTACCTTCATGTGAAGGACGGGCCGGCAGACGACCCTCTTGCGCCAATGGTGGCCACCGGCGGAGGTGCTCTCGACATCCCGCGGATAATCGCGGCTGCGCCTCACGCTCGCTGGCACCTGGTCGAATTCGATCGCTGCGCCACGGACACGTTTGTGGCCCTGGCCGAAAGCTACCGGTACCTGATCGGCCGTGGCCTTTCCGGCGGCGGGAAAAGAGCCGTGGAGCCGCAGCTCTGGGAGGAAGGATGACCGTGACCGGGACCGGGCAACCGGTTAACGCCGCACAGGCCCCCACCCGGCACCCGCTCGACCCGGTCACCGAAGCCGAGTTTACCGTCGGGCGAGAAGTCATGGCCCGGGCGGGCCTGGTGCGGGAGTCGACGCGTTTCGCCTACGTCGGGCTCGAGGAACCGGCGAAGCAACATGTGTTGTCCGGCCCGGGCGGCACCGGGTGCGAGCGGCGTCTGCGTGCTTTCCTCATCGATTTGGCCACCGGGCGGTCAAGCGATGTGGTTGTGTCCCTCGACAAAGGCGAGGTCGTTTCCCGACGGGACATCGACTGTACTAAGGAGGGTCAGCTTCCCATCCTGGAGGAGGACTTCGAACGCATCGACCAGGCGGTGCATAACGACGCGGCCTGGCGCGCCGCGATGGAGAAGCGGGGCCTGACGGACATGTCCAAAATCCGTACGTGCCCACTGACCGCGGGGTCGCACGTTTTCCCGGGCGAAGAAGGCCGGCGAATGGTGCGGGTTTTGGCGTTCGTCCAGGAAGACGAGGCCGACCTGGCGTGGGCGCACCCCGTCGACGGCGTCGTGGCCTACGTCGACATCATCGAGGGCCGCGTGCTCCAGCTAGTAGACGACGTCAACCTGGCCGTCCCCGTGCAGAGCGGCAACTACGATGACGAGAAGGTAAGCGGCCCACCGCGCACAACGTTGCGGCCGATCGAGATCAGCCAGCCCGAGGGCTCCAGCCTCCGCGTCGACGGGCATCGGGTCGACTGGGACCGCTGGACGTTGCGAGTCGGCTTCGACGCCCGCGAGGGCCTCGTGCTGTACCAGGTCTGCTACCAGGACGGTAGCCGTCAGCGTCCGATAATTTATCGAGCCTCGGTGCCTGAAATGGTCGTCCCCTATGGCGACCCAAGCCCCACCCGCTTTTTCCAGGCTTACTTCGACAGCGGTGAGTTTTTGCTCGGCCGCTATGCGAACTCACTCGAGCTGGGGTGCGATTGCCTCGGAGAGATCACTTATCTCGACGCCACCGTTACCGACGACTACGGCCGGCCCCGGACCATCGCCAACGCGATCTGCCTGCACGAAGAGGATTTCGGGATCCTGTGGAAGCACACGGACATCTTCAACCACTCGGCGCAGACGCGACGCCAGCGCCGGCTGGTGGTCTCCTTCTTTTGCACTGTCGGCAATTATGACTACGGTTTCTACTGGTACTTCTATCTGGACGGCACGATCGAGCTCGAGATAAAGCTCACCGGGGTGATTTTTACCTCGGCCTACCCGGGGCCAGGGTACAGGTACGCGACCGAGGTCGCCCCCGGTCTCGGTGGCCCATACCATCAGCATCTCTTCAGCGCCCGGCTCGACATGATGGTCGACGGCGTACCCAATGCCGTCGAGGAGGTCGACGTCGAAGCCCCTCCTCTTGGGCCAGATAACCCTTATGGCAATGCACTGGTCCGCTCCGTGACCAGGCTCAAGCGGGAGGGCGAAGGACGCCGTCTGGCGGCCCCGGCGAAGGGACGTTTTTGGCAGGTGCTCAGCACCGAACGGGCCAACTCGCTCGGGCAGCCGGCCGCATACGCGCTGGTGCCGCAGGTGGCGCCGACGCTGCTCGCCGACCCCAGTTCAGCCATCTACGGGCGAGCAGGGTTCGCCACGCACCACCTCTCTGTTACTGCGTATGACCCGGCTCAACGCTACTCGGCCGGCGATTTTGTCAACCAGCACCCTGGAGGCGGCGGCTTACCCAGCTATGTTTCGGGCGACCGCGCCATCGACGGGACCGACATCGTCCTCTGGCACACCTTCGGGCCGACTCACATTCCCCGTCCTGAAGATTGGCCGGTGATGCCGGTCGAGCGGTGCGGGTTCAGTTTGAAGCCGATGGGTTTCTTCGATCGAAACCCGGCTCTCGACGTCGCCCCACCAGCACGGCACTGCCACGAGGGATCGCCGTAGTGCCACCTGCGAACGGGGATGCCCCGAAAGCCCGGGCGTACGAAGCCCACTCTCACGGAGAGGAAAGAATGGACTATTACCAGGCGGTCGGCTCACAGCCCGCCAACCTCGAACGCTCAGCCGTAAGCGTCCGGAACGGACTGGAGGAGAAGGACCTCACGCCGTGGCGCAATGGCGTGCTGGCAGTCGCCTCGATGGGGGCGAGCACCCACGCCGGCCACGCATTAGTCGACTGCCTTAGGCGTAACGGACGGCGTGCCTTCAACCTTGATGCCTCATCAATCATGATGCTGGCAGATGTTGTCGACCTCGCCGATAGCTATGTGTTCGTCTCCGAGGGCGGCCGGAGCAGGGAGACGGTAGACGCGGCCACGCGGGTACCGGCGGGACGCCGTCTAGGTCTGACCAACGAGCCCGACAGCCCGTTTGGGGAAGTGATCGATGTGGTCGTCGACCTCGGCCATGGCCCTGACAGCCCGGTTTATACCGTGGGTTATACGGCCACCCTGCAGGCCTTTGGCCTCCTGGCGGAGGCGCTGTGCCATGAATATGGAGGAGAGGACTGGAAAAGCCTGCCCGGCCAAGTCGAAGAGACGTTAACGGTGTACGCCCCGGTCATAGCCGGCATAGCCTCAGGCGCCACCTCCCTCTCTTCAGTGGACTTCGTGGGGTGCGGTCCATCGCTTTCGTCGGCGGCGGAGGGAGCACTGCTGTTACGGGAGTCGACGCGCATGGCGACGGCCGCGTTTGAGACCTACCAGTACCTCCATGGCCCAATGGAGTCCCTGGACGTAAACTGCGGCTGCGTCATCTTCGGCAATGACCGCGAGGTGCAGCTGGCCGGGTACCTGGCCGAGCGGGGTGTGTTCACGATTTTGGTGACATCCGCGAAGGTCAAGGCAGAGGCGTCCTTGAGGGTCGTGCAGATCCCGGAGGTCGGCCCGATCAGTCGAACGATCCTGGAGATCCTCCCGGTACAGCTGTTGGCTGGAGAGCTAGCCCGGCTGCGCGGCCTGGAGATCAAAGACTTCCTCTACCACCAGGATGACTCCAAGATCGCAGTCGGCACGGGGCTCCTGGGTAACTAATCCTGCGTCAGGCGCTTTTACCGGGCCTCTGCCTTGTGGCCGGGCGTCTACGGGCTGGTGCACTGCGTACCGGGGTGCCCTTCGCTGCACCGGTTGATTCGCGCACCACCAGGGCCGTTGGCAGCCGCCCGAGCTGCGTCGAACCCCCGGGAGGGCCTAATGCCACCGTGACGGCGAGCCGCCCCATCTCGGCCATCGGCACCCTAATTGTCGTTAGGGGAGGCTGGAGATCCTCGGCGACGGGGATGTCGTCGAAACCGGCGACGGATACGTCGCGGGGGACACGGAGCTTGCGTTCTCGCAAGATCGTGAGCGCTCCAATAGCCATAACGTCGTTGAGGGCGAAGATGGCTGTGAGCCCGACCACCGAGTCCAGTAGGTCGCTAGTGGCGGCCCGGCCACCATCGCGGGTGAAGTCGCCTTCGCGGATCTGCTCGTCGTTGAGGTCGACCCCTAGCTTGGCCAGCTGGTCCCGGAAACCGGCCAGCCTGCTGGCCGTTAACCCGGCCGGGCCGGCGATGACACCAATACGGCGGTGGCCCAGGTCCACCAGGTGATTGGCCATCTGGCGACCACCATCGACGTTGTCAGACATTACGGCGTCGCCGGTCGCCTGATAGTGGCCCATCAGCGCCGCCCGCCCGCCACCTCGCTTGAACTCGAGGATTTCCTTGGCGATCCGCTCCCCGACCTCACCTTCACCGCTTCCGGCGAGCAGCAAGGCATCTACGCGCTGTGCCCGGAAATGACGGATGTACGCCAACTCGCGCTCTGCGTCCCGATATGTATTACAGATAAAGAGCATCCGCCCGCTCTTCTCGGCAGCCTCGAGCGCACCGCGCACGATCTCGGAGAAATACGGGTCGCTGACATCGTGCACAACGACGCCCACCGAGGTATCGCGCGAGCTCGCCAGCGCCCGTGCATGAGGGTTGGGCTGGTAGTTGAGTTTGGCGGCGGCGGCGATCACGCGTTGGCGAAGTTCGACACCAA
Organism: Acidimicrobiales bacterium; assembly: GCA_030039575.1. Classification (GTDB taxonomy): domain Bacteria; phylum Actinomycetota; class Acidimicrobiia; order Acidimicrobiales; family Palsa-688; genus Fen-671. The sequence goes on from JASHVH010000421.1 coordinate 6,886, forward strand.
CGTTGCGTGAGTTCCGCAGTACCCGAGAAGCAGTGGCATCCGACACCCCCGACAGCTCGGCCACGTCGCGCAAGCTGGTGGCCCGGTGACTGAGTGGCCCTACAGCGGGTATGCGTTTTGCACTCGCGGTCCTTGCACTTGGCATCGGCAATGATCCTAACGAAAATCAGACCGCTCCGCTGGGGTTGGGCGGGAGGGCCATCTCTTCTGCCGAGCAGGCAGAGCTGTGGGTAAGCGCTTGCTGGTGTGAGGCTAGGCTGGGCCGCGGGCAGACGGTGCAGGAGAAACCTTAGGGACAACAATAGGGAAAGGCCGGCATCGCGCCCGTACCGATGCCATTTGGCCGGCTAAGGGAGGAAGCGACGTGGGTGCGTTGCAGGTCTTGTTCATAGGTGGGACCGGCATGATCAGTTCAGCGTGCGCGGCCGAGGCTTTGGCCCGAGGAGCTGAGGTCACAGCGGTGACTAGAGGACAGGGCCATAAGCGCCCCGTCCCAGACGGTGTTGAACTGTTACAAGCGGACGCGCGAGACCGGGTAGCTTTCGAGGCCGCGCTGGGGGACCGCAGCTTCGACGTGGTGGCGAATTTCATCGGCTATACGCCGGACCACGTGCAGGCCGACGTCGACCTGTTCGGGCCCGGCGGCCGGGCGCCTGTCAGGCAATACATCTTTATAAGCACAACGTCGGTCTATCAGCGGCCGGTGGTCCAGCTACCGATCCTGGAGTCGACCCCGCGTTCCAACCGCGCGTGGCCGTACCCCAGTGACAAAATCGACTGCGAACTGCTCCTCGAGGAGGCGCACCGCCGCACGGGTTTCCCGGTAACGATTGTCAGGCCGTGTCATACCTATGACAACGGAGTCGTCCCGGTACACGGGGGGTGGACCGTGGTAGACCGGATGCGCCGCGACAAGCCGGTGGCTGTGCACGGTGACGGGACATCGCTGTGGGTGCTTACCCACCGAAGCGACTTCGCTCGCGGTTTCGGTGGACTTCTCTACAATGTCCACGCCATCGGCGACAGCGTCCATATAACCAGTGACGAAGTGCTGACGTGGGACCAAATCTATGGTGAACTGGGCCGAGCCGCCGGGGTGGAGCCCAGGCTTGTTCACCGCTCGAGCGAGCAGATCGCTCAACAAGTCCCGGCGTGGGGCCCGTCCCTGGTGTCCGATTTTGCCCACTCGCTCATCTTCGACAACTCGAAGATCAAGCGTTTCGTCCCTGGTTTCGTCGCCACCCACTTGTTCAGTTCAGAGGCACGCGAAATAATCGCGTTCCACGACGCCCACCCCGAGCTGTGCCGCGTCGACCCCGAGCTCGATGCCGCCCTGGACCGTCTGGTGTCGTAGGCGCGTTCGGGCTTGTCGAGCAGGGCCTTGCGACGGGCAGCATTCGCGGCCTAATGTCTAAGGGAAAGCTCTTTCCCAACATGCGTGGCCATAACTGTTTTGGGCCTTGCGTCCGGGTTCAGGGCCGTTTGACAGCTGCGAGCCATCGTGTACAGAGATCGGGGAGGGAAATGGCGAGCATTCAGGGCGAATGGGAAGAGAGCCTCTTTGTAGACGGGCGTTTTCGTGCCGCAAGCCGAGGAACGACGCTCGAGGTGCTGGACAAGGGTAACGGTGAGGCCCTCGGTGTCGTCGGCCTGGCTGGACCGGCCGATGTGGATGAGGCGGTGGCCGGCGCCTGCCGTGCGCAGCGGGAGTGGGCCGAGCGGAGCTACGTGGACCGGGCTGCGCTCCTGAGAGGCGTCGCCGCTGAGCTGGAGCGGCGCAGTGCGTTGTTACGGGAGGTAATCGTCCGAGAAACCGGCTCGATCGCCGGGAAGGCTGACTATGAAGTCGGGGCGGCGGTGTCCGAGCTTCTGGAGGCGGCCGGCCTGGCCGGGCGACCGTTCGGCGAGTTGTTGCGATCCAGTCACAGCGGCCGAATTTCGGTTTCGGAGCGGACGCCCCTCGGCGTAGTCGGTGCCATAACGCCGTGGAACTTCCCGCTCATACTGGGGATGCGGGTAATAGCCCCGGCGCTGGCGCTCGGGAACGTCGTCGTTCTGAAGCCGTCTCCCGAAACTCCGCTAAGCGGCGGCCTGTTGCTGGCAGAGGTTTTCGCCGCCGTAGAGGCTCCGCCGGGGATTTTCCAGGTGGTGCCCGGAGGCGACGACGTCGGACGGAGGCTGGTGGAACACCCGGGCGTAGCCATGGTGCACTTCACCGGGTCCACCAGGGTCGGGAGGGAGATAGCCAGCTCCGCCGGCAAGCTGCTGAAGAAGGTCTCGCTCGAGCTCGGCGGGAACAACGCGCTGATCATCTTCGACGATGTCGACATCGACGAGGCGGCCATGATCGGTGCCTGGTCGAGTTTTCACTACCAGGGCCAGACTTGCATCACCGCCGGGCGTCACATAGTACAGCGAGGCGTTGCGGCCGACTACGTGGAGCAGTTGGCCAAGCGGGCCACTGCGATCGTCGTGGGAGACCCGTTTCGCGACAAGGTAGGGCTCGGCCCGATGATCAACTCGGGCCAGCTCGAACGAGCCCGATCGATGCTCGAAGAAGCCACGCGCGACGGCGCCCGCATCGTCGCCGGGGGGACCACTAACGGCAGGTACTTCCTGCCCACGGTGGTCGCGGAAGTTCGTCCCGAAATGCGCTTGTGGCAAGAAGAGATCTTTGCCCCGATCGCACCCGTGCTGGCCGTCGAAGGCGAGGATGAAGCCGTCGAGGTGGCGAACGATACGGACTACGGGCTCGTCAATTCGGTGCTGAGCGGCGACCCAGCGCGCGCACTGCGCGTTGCTCGCCGCCTCAGAGCGGGCATGGTGCACGTCAACGACGCCACCCCGCAGGATGAAGCCGTCGCCCCGTTCGGCGGGACCGGCAGCTCCGGCTTGGGTGGCCGCTCCGGCGGGGAAGCAAACCTCGAGGAATTTACCGAAAGGCGCTGGCTAACCGTGGCGACGGCACCCCCCCATTACCCGTATTAAACGACTCTCCCCGAAGGAGCGAGCCGTGTGGTGCAGCCAGGTCGTGGGACCGGGAAAATCGGAGGTCGTCACCGTCCCCGACCCCGCACCCGGGCCAGGACAAGTCCTGGTCAAAGTAGAGGCCAGCGGCGTCTGCGCGTCGGACCGGGAGGCCTGGCGTAGCCACAGCGGCGGCAAACCACGCCGGCTCGGCCACGAGGTAGCTGGGTCGATCGTCGCTGTCGGTGGACAGGTTTATGGTTGGGCCGCCGGTGAGCGAGTGACCGGCCTCGGTAGTCCTGGTAACGCCGAACTTCTGGTCATGGACGCGGCGTCCATCCTGCCTGTCCCGGATGGCGTGCCTTCCGAAGCCGCTCTGGGCGAGCCCCTGGCCTGCCAGGCCGAGACTTTCCTGCGCACGCCTGGTATCAACGGGGCGCGTTTCGGAGTGGTCGGGCTCGGTTACATGGGACTTGGGTTCCTTCAGCTAGCGCGCCAGAGCGGCCCTTCTGCCATCATCGGCGTGGATCTGACCGAGACAGGCCGAAAGGTGGCGCTCAGCCTTGGGGCCAGCGAGGTGTACCACCCGGAGGCTCTGCCGGAAGGCTACCGCAGCTCTTCCAATGTGACATTGGCTCTGGACCCGCGCTGCCGTGTCGTGCTCGAGGCGACAGGATCGGCCGCCGGCCTCGCGCTGGCGGGGGAGATGGTCGCCCCGGACGGTGTGCTCGTCGTTCTCGGCTATCACGCCAGTGGTCCTCGCCAGCTTGACCTATCGCTCTGGTACAAGGGCGTGACGATCATCAACGGCTTTACGGGCAATCGCGTGCGGCGCATGCAGGCGATGGCCTGGGGGCTGGGCCTGATCCGGGAACGCACGATCAGTTACGCACCGATGATCACTCACCGCTTCGGGTTGGAGGACGTAGATGCCGCTTTCAACCTGTTCGACGAGCGGCCCAACGGCTTCGTGAAGGCTGTCATCACCCCTGAATTTGAGCGCCCCAATTTGGCGCGCCCGTCATAGAGGCATTGAGGTGCACCTTTTAGTTTTGCCAGATGTAACCAAATGAAACCGGCAGCAGGGAGCAGGTTGAGGGGTTCGCTCATCGTTGGCGCGGACGTCGGGGGCAGCAAAGCCAGCGTCATCATTTCCTATGCTGACACGGCCACAGTGAAGAGAGCGGTAACGGTGCCAAGCATCGAGTGGTACCGCACCGGGCTTCAGGCCGTGGCCGAGGGACTGGCCGCGGCGCTCGATGACGGCGAGCGAGACGAGGTCAGTACCGTTGTGGTCGGGGCTCACGGCTGCGACACGCGCGAGCAGTGCCACCGCCTGGAGCGCGCTCTCGGGACCATCCTGGGCGTGCCCGTACTTGCTCTTAATGACGCCGAGCTGGTGCTTCCCGCCGCTGGTGCCGTGTCCGGGATAGGCCTGATCAGCGGCACTGGTTCGATAGCCGTGGGGTATGACCGGGACGGAAGGCTCATCGCGGCGGGTGGATGGGGAGGTTTCATCGGTGACGAGGGGAGCGCCACGGGCCTCTTCCGGGACAGCGCCCGGGCCGCCGTCCTGGCCTACGACCGGGGAGACCAGGAAGACCCGCTATCGACTGCCCTGTTGGAGTTACTTGATTTGGCCGACTTACGCGACTTACCAGCGCGGTTGGCTACCGATGTGCCGCCAACGGCGTGGGCGGTGCTCGCCCCGCCGGTCCTCGAAAGAGCTCTGTCAGCCGGGTCGTCACTCGCCTCGCGTGTGGTCGACGAATCGGCTGCGGCCCTCGCCGATTTGGTCGTGGTGCTCGGCGAGCGAGGCGGTGACACTACCGTGGTCGTAGCCGCCGGAGGTCTCGTCACCAACGCCGAGTGGATGCGCAGCGCGCTATTACGCGTGTTCTCGGAGCGCTTGCCGGCTAGTCGTATATCGTTCCTCGACGCCGAGCCTGTGCTCGGTGCCGTCCGTCTCGGCATCGATTTCGCTGGTCTCTTGGCGGGCCGAGAACCCTCCCATGGCCTGCACCCTCGCTTGCGCGAATCACTTCTATCATTAGGGCCTGTTTGACGTGGAGAAGATCCATGGGGGCCGCCGCAGAGAGGTTGCTGCCGTTCGGGGAGGGAACCCGCTTCCTGGCGGCGTGGTTCGACTCGCGATCGTGCAGGGCCAATGGAACCGCTGTTCAGCGCTCCTCGGCCTGACGAGCGGAAAGTTCCGATATCCGGAGCCGCAGGTGAAGTTGGGACCGGCGTCGTAAAACGAACCCGACAGTGAAAGGAACACTGACCATGAGAGGAAGCGGAAAATGAGACGGAAAACAACGCAGTACCGACTTGTGGGAACCACCGCAGTCATGTCGGTGACGTTGCTCGCTAGCGTGCAAAGCTCCGTCGTGGCCACCCCGGTCGCAGCCGGCAGACTGGTACCGGCAGCGTCCGAGCAGACGGTACAGCTCTGGAACTGGGACACCGTCGGTGATGACCCGGGCGAGCACGCCACGGTCCCGGTCGCCATCACCGAGAT
>JASHVH010000422.1 GCA_030039575.1 Acidimicrobiales bacterium
GTAACGGCACGCTGGTAACGGCACGCTGGTAACGGCACGCTGGTAATGGCAGCTGGCAATGGGCCCGCTTCGCAATTACAACTTCCACCGTGGCTGGTCCCATTCAACGCCCGTAAGCGGGCCCCGGCAAGCCACCCCAAGGGGGCAAACGGCCACCTACCGAGGTTCGCGAACCCGCGGCGCTCAGAGAACGAGGACGGCGTCCTTCAGGTCCCGCCCAAGCGTGGGCGGCGGGCACCACGACCAGGGGGTGGAGGCATCCACCCTCCGGGCCCACCCGGCGATCAACCCGAGGGTTGACGACCCGACGGCCACTCCGGGCGGACACTGACCCTATGACCCTCACTGAGTACCTAATTGACATCGCCCTGATCGCCGTCGTGCTGCTCCAAGTCCGCCGCCGGCGCCTGAACGTCCTCTCGCTGGTCCTCCCGATCGGGATCGTGGCGTACGCGGCGACCCAGTACTTGCACAGCATCCCGACCGGCGGCAACGACCTCGCCCTCGTCGCCGTGGGTGTCACTGCCGGCACGGCGCTCGGCGTACTGACCGGCCTGTTCACCTCGGTGCGGCGCGATGCCGACGGCCACGCCTACTCCAAGGCCGGAGCGCTCGCCGCGATCTTATGGCTCGTCGGCGTCGGTACCCGGTTCGCCTTCCAGCTGTACGCCAGCAACGGCGGTGGCCGCGCCATCGAGCGGTTCTCCGCTCACCACGCCATCACTTCGTCGGCCGCCTGGACCGCCGCGCTCATACTGATGGCCTTCGGCGAAGTGATCGCCCGCACCGCTGTCCTCGGTCTGCGGGGCTGGTCGGCCGGGGCGTTCCGGCCCAGCCTGGCCGAGGCATGATGGTCAGTGGTGATCTTCTTCGATCCCATAGGCGGTCCCCGAGGATCCTGGTTAGGGATCAGCGCCAATGCGGCGTGGCTGGGACTGCTGGTATGGGGCGTGACAGCTGAAAAGCACCCAGGGCTTGACGGCGGCCACCTGGCCGCCGTCATGCTGCTGAGCGCCGGTGGCATCGGGTGGCTCCTGTGGCTGACCAGCCGGATCTGGGGGTACCGCAGGTTGCTTCTGCCGTCGTGGCTGCTGATGGCGGCGGCAGGCGGCGCCCTCAGTGCCTTCGCCCCCTTGGGCCTGGTGTTCGTGGGCGCTGCCGCCTTGGCCGCCGGGATGGCGTGGCCGGCCGAAAAAGCGGCGCTCGTCGCCGCCGTCGGGCCTTTGGCCGCTCTGCTCTCGGCCTGGGGTGCCGGGACCAGTTTGGTGATGGCGGTCTGGGCGACAACGAGCGCACTCGGCGGGCTTACGCTAGGCATCGCCCGCCGGCAGACCCAGGAGCAGGCCGCTCAGGCGGCCAGGGTGCAGGTGAGCGAGGCCAAGGCGGACGCAGAGCGGGCCCGGGCCGAACTGCTGGCCGGCCGCAACCACCTGGCCCGGGAGTTGCACGACATCCTGGCCCACACCCTGTCGGCCCTCTCCCTCCAGCTGGAGGGCCTCGACGCCCTGATAGAGGCGGGCCCAGAACCGGCTCCGGCCGTCCGCAACCAGTTGGACGGGATCCGGCGGCTGGTCCGGGACGGCCTCGAGGACGCCCGCGGCGCGGTGAGGGCCCTTCGGGAGGACTTGCCGCCGCTCGAGGAGCAGTTGGCCAAGCTGTCCGGCGCCAGCCACGCTTCGCTTAACGTTGAGGGGGCTCCCCGGCGCCTGTCACCAGACGTGTCATTGGCCCTGTACCGGGTGGCCCAGGAGGCGCTCACCAACGTGGCCAAGCACGCTCCGGGCGCGCAGGCGGAGGTCGACCTGGCTTTCACCGACGACCAGGTACGGCTCGAGGTGCGCAACGGCCCGAGCCGAGGCCCCGTAAACGGGTCGGCCAAGCTGGCCGGCTCCGGCGCCGGCTACGGGCTGCAGGGGATACGGGAGCGGGTCCTGCTCATCGGCGGCCACGTCGAGGCCGGGCCGGCGGGCGACGGTTGGCGGGTGGAAGCCGAGGTCCCGGCGTGAAGGTGCTGGTGGCCGACGACCAGCGGGTGGTCCGGGAGGGCCTGGCCACGATCGTCGGCACCCTGCCTGGGGTAGAGGTCGTGGGGCTGGCCGCTGACGGGGCAGAGGCGACTGCACTGGCGGCCGAGCACCAACCCGACGTCGTCCTCATGGACCTGCGCATGCCCGGCATGGACGGCATCCATGCCACGGCCGCCATCCGCAGCCAGCTCCCGGGCACCCAGGTGGTAATCCTCACTACCTACGCCGACGACACGTCGATCGTCGACGCCTTGTCGGCCGGCGCCACTGGTTACCTCACCAAAGACGCCACCCGGGACGACATCCGCCGTGCGCTGGAAGCGGCGGTCGAAGGTCAGGGCGTGCTGGACCCCGCTGTACAGGCGCGGCTCCTGGAGGCGGCCAGGGCCGGCGTACAGGCCGAACGAAACCGGCCCCCCAACGCAGCCCGGGCCCCGCTGCCCGACGGGTTGACCGACCGGGAGGCCGAGGTGCTGAGTTTGATCGCCCAGGGCCGGTCGAACAGCGAGATCGCCAAGGAACTGTACGTGGCGGAGGCCACGGTGAAGACCCACGTGAACCGCATCCTGGCCAAGACCGGCGCACGCGACCGCACGCAGGCCGCCGCCTACGCCCATCGCAACGGCCTAGCCGGCTAAGCCGGCCACTACTCCTTTCCGGGCGGCGCCGAAACGCCCAGTGCGCCTCGCCCGACGACACAAAGCGCTGACGCAGACCCCGGGGTGTTGGCCCTCGGCCGCCGAAGCGCCCACCCGGCTCTGCTGGCGGTCAGCGGGAGACCGAAGCGGAAGCCGGCTCGACTATAGGGGCGGGCGACGGAGAAGTAGTGGGCGGGCGGTACACGTAGCGCTTGCCCCGCGACCATGAGGCGGCGGCGGCGACCAAGCAGCCCAGGGCGGCGAAGTCGAAGGCGGCGTGCAGCCCGGAGGAGAAAGGTTTGGCGATGAGCTCGGGGAAGAACGAACGCCCCAAGACCACTGCCCGCTGGGCGGGGTGCAGGCTCGACAGGACGTGGGCGGGGAGCAGGTGGGCCAGCGGGTTGTACCCGAGGAAGGCGGCGAACAGGGTCGAAACGGGCGGGAGGTTCCCCACCTTCTGGGCCACCGTGGGCGAGATGCCCTCCGACACGAGCCCGTGGCTGAGGCTGGTCCCGAGCGTGCCTGACAGGCCGATGATCACGAGGGTAAAGAAGATGCCGATGGACAGGACCTGGGCGGAGTTCTGGAACGTCGCGTTCATGCCGGCGCCGGCGCCGCGGTCCTGTGGAGGCAGGCTGTTCATGACACCGGCGCGGTTGGGGCTGGCAAAGGCGCCCATGGCCAGGCCGTTCATCAGCAGCAGCAAGGCGAACGCCCAGTAGGAGAAGTTGATGGGGAGCGTCTCCAGTAGCAGGAAGCTGGCCGCGGCCAGCAGCATGCCACCGGTGGCGAAGGGCCGGGAGCCGAACCGGTCCGAGAGCGCCCCGGACACCGGCCCGGCAAGCAGGAAACCGGCCGTCAGGGGGAGCATGTAAATGCCGGCCCAGAGAGGGGTTTGGGCAAAGCTGTAACCGTGCTCGGGCAGCCAAATGCCCTGGAGCCAGATGATCATCATGAACATCAAGCCGCCGCGGGCCACCGCCGCCAGGAAGCTGGACAGCACCCCGGCTGTGAACGCCCGGATGCGGAACAGCGCCAGACGGAACATGGGCTCGGCCCGTTTGCGTTCGATCACCCCGAAGGCGGCCAGGAAAGCGGCCCCGACGGCCAGCTCGCTGAGGACCACCGGGCTCGTCCAGCCCATGGTGTGCCCCCCATAAGGCTGTATCCCGTAGGTGAGCCCGACCATGATGGCTATAAGGCCCAGGGCGAAAGTGATGTTGCCGGGCCAGTCGATGTGCGCCACCCTGCGCCTGGCCGTCTCCCGGAGCTTGTAGTAAGCCCACAACGTCCCCGCCAAACCGAACGGCACGGACACCAGGAACACCAGCCGCCAGTCGATGGGGCCGAGGACGCCGCCGAGCACGAGGCCGACGAACACCCCGCTGATAGCGGCCACGTTGTTGATCCCGAGGGCAAGGCCGCGCTGGTTCTCAGGGAAGGCGTCGGTGAGGATGGCACTGGAGTTGGCCACCAGGAACGCAGCGCCAATGCCCTGGAAAACCCGGCCCACTACCAGGTAAAGGGCGCCGGCCTGCCCGTGCATCCAGTCGACGGTCAAGATCAAAGACGTGAGGGTGTAGATGGCGAAGCCGAGGTTGTACATCTTCACCCGGCCGAACATGTCGCCCATCCGCCCGAACGACACCACCAGCACACTGCTCACCACCAGGAAGGACAGGATCATCCACAACAGGTAGAAGCTGTTGCCGGGACGGAGCGGGTCGAGGTGGATGCCCTGGAAGATGTCGGGCAGCGCGATCAACATGATCGACGAGTCGATCGTGGCCATGATGACGCCAAAGGTCGTGTTGGCCAGCGCGATCCACTTGTAGTCCACTTTCCGGCGCGACGTCGTGGCCGGGCCTGGACTGATGGCGGGGACGCTGGAGCTCACACCTCCAGGTTACCGCGATAGTTCGTCTATCGAACTACTTTTGCGGAGGGCCACGCGCTCCCAGCTCGCCCGCAGTTTCGCCGCACTCTCTGACAAAGGCTCCGGCAGCACGCGGGCCTCGGCTACGGCAGTCATGAAGCTCGTGTCCCCCACCCAGCGCGGGATCACGTGCATGTGGAAATGCCCGGGGACACCAGCTCCGGCGGCTTTGCCCAGGTTCGCCCCCAGGTTGACGCCGTCCGGTCTGTAAGCCTCCTTGACCGCCTGGACGGCGGCGCGCACGCCCTCCCAGACGTCAGCCGCCTCCTCGGGGGTCAGGTCCTCCACCCCGGCCACATGGCGGGTCGGCATCACCATCAGGTGGCCGCTCGTGTACGGGTAGGCGTTGAGGATGGCGAACGCCCGCCCCGACGGGTGACGCCAGATGATGTGGACCTCGTCGTCCGGCAGGCCACTGGCGAGGATGCGGCAGAACACGCACGGATCGGGGGCGGGCCCGTCTTTGGGACCGCCCCCATATGCGCTGGCGATGAAGTCCGAGCGCCAGCCGGCCCAGAGGTGGTCGAGGTTGGTCATGACCGGCCCCCCTTCTTGGCCAGCGCGATCCCGACGAAGACAGTCACGGCTGGACGTCGGCCGCCAACCGGGCCACGAGGTCGGCGACGGGCACGCCGCGTTCGGGGCGTTCGCTGCCCCGGGTATTGACGCCGACGGTCCCGGCGGCAACGTCGTCGTCCCCGACAACGAGCACGTACGGTACCTTCTCCAGTTTGGCCCGTCGCACGCGCGCCCCGAGCGGCTCGTCCGCCGGTACGTCCTCGGCCCGGAACCCCGCTTGGCGCACGGCCGTTACCACCGACGAGGCGTAGTCCTCGTGGTCGTCGCGCACCGGGAGCACCTGCACTTGCACCGGCGCCAGCCAAGTCGGGAAGGCACCGGCGTAGTGCTCCAGCAGAATGGCAAAGAACCGCTCTACCGA
>JASHVH010000423.1 GCA_030039575.1 Acidimicrobiales bacterium
TCTTGAAAGTCAAGTGCGGGCGGGGCTGCCTCAGGCAAACCCGCCGCGAAAGTCCAGATCAATCGAACTGCGAGGCCACGCCTAAGAGGGCTTTCAGTTCAAGCCGTATTCCTGGAGGAATTCCCATGCGAGCTTTCCGGTTGCAAACTGCATTTTGGGCGCTCAGTGTGCTGACGCTCATCGCGTTCTGTTTTTCCGGCTCTCCCACTGCACGCGCCCAGGGCATCATCACCGGCGGCATCACCGGTACGGTCACCGACCAGACCGGCGCAGTCGTAGCCGGAGCTACGGTCCGGGCCGTCAATGAATCCACCGGCGCCATGTTTCAGGCCGTTTCGAATGGAGAGGGCAGCTTTCTGATCTCGGCCCTGCCGCTCGGCTCTTACAAGGTAACGGTGTCAGCGTCTGGATTCAGCCAGAGCACCACCAACCACGTGACCGTTGTGGCTGGCAACGCGACGCCACTTAAAATTCCTTTGAACCTGGGTGCTGCGTCGCAAACGGTCGAGGTTGAGGGGTCCGCCTCGGAACTGATTAACACCGAGTCCGCGCAGGTTGAGGCCACCGTCAGCGCCGAGCAGATCGCCACAGCGCCTGTTACCGGCGCGCTCGACAACCTCGCGCTGATGGTTCCGGGCGTCGTGAATACCCATGCCGACGCCAACTCGAACACCAATGGCGTGAACTACTCCGTGAACGGCCAGCGCGGCCGGTCGAATAACTCCGAGATTGACGGACAGACCAATAACGACACATCCATCGGCGGACCAAGCTTCTTCTTCTCCAATCAGGACGCCATCCAGGAAGTTCAGGTTGTCACGACGGACATGGGCGCGCAGTACGGCCGCAATATGGGCGCCATCGTCAACTACATCACCAAGAGCGGCAGCAACCAGTTCCACGGCACGGCTTTTGAAGCCTATACCGGCTCCTGGCTCTCTTCTCTCACCCAGGGCCAAAAGGCGCCGCAGGATGGCTTTTGCCCGCCAGGACAGGCCTCCAACTGCCTGAACAACACCAGCTCAGCGTTCTACGGTGACCCGCTTCCGGTTGTGCCCAAGTTTGTTCAGAACAACTGGGGCGGAACGCTGGGCGGGCCGATTTGGAGAAACAAGGCCTGGTTCTTCGGCAGCACATTCTGGAACCATAATTATGAGGGCGGCCAGGTGCTTACTTCGGAGGGTGGCCTCTTCCCCGATGCAACTGGAATGGCAACTCTGAAGAGCACCTTTGGCAGCAATCCCGCGGTCGCGGCGATAGCGGCGAACGGACCTTACAGCACTTCGGTAGGGAACCCAACTTCGCTGCCGGTGGGTGCCTCAGGCGGGGAAACCCCGGGCCAGATATGCGCGGGCCTCTCCGGAACGCTTACCGCCAGCGGCTACTGTGATGTCCCCGTCACCGACGGCACCAATGTTGCCATGGTTGAGATGGGGCAATTTGAGCGCACTTTCCCCGACATCATCCTTGACCAGGAGGAACTCGGCCGGCTGGATTTCAACCTCACCGAGAAAGATAAGTTCTATCTCCGCTACAACTACCAGAACAATCCCTACAATCCCGCCTTTTATCTGACTGCACCCAACGTAGCCGCCGCCGGCGCCTATCCCAACGTCAACGGAGTCTCCTACGAGACAGGTGCAGACTGGACGCACACCTTTACCCTCAACCTGTTTAACCAGTTGCGCTACGCCTTCCAGCAGTCCAACATCGGCTTCTTCGGCGGTGGGATACCAACGTGCACCATCAGCGATCAAGACACATGCAGTTCGTTTGTCGGCCTTGGCGGTTCCCTGGCGAGCTATGGTTACGACTTTGCCGGTGCGTTTCCGCAGGGCCGGGTCATCAAGGTTAACCAGGTCCAGGACAACGCAAGCTGGACCAAGGGAAAACACACGATTCTCTTCGGCACCGAGTTCGATTATCAGGATTCGCCCTGGGGCTGGCTGCCCAACGACGAGGGCAGCTTTAACTTTGCTCCGCTCGCGGCAATCGACACCAACAACCCATCCGGAGTTCCGTACAACTATCCTTCCAGCGGTGCATGCGGTGCGGGCGGTGCAAATTGCAACAACGGCTTGACCGGGTTCCTTGAAGGCATCGGCGAACTCAGCCTCGCCGAAGGCAACCCTACCATTCCTTTCAAGGAGAACGATCTCGATCTTTACGTCCAGGACAACTTCAAGGTGAACCCGAACCTCATGCTGAATCTGGGCTTGCGGTACGAGTTCTTTGGCCAGGCCATTAACATGCTCCACAATGAAACCGTCGCGCGGCAAACCGGATCCAGTCCGTTCTGGAGCACGACCCTGCCGCTTTCAGCTACGACGGTTCCGTCGCTGCCCTCTGACTTCAGAAACATCGAGCCGCGCATCGGTTTCGCCTACACGCCCACCTTCGCTCCCAAGATGGTGATCCATGGCGGATATGCGATCAATGCAGATCCCGAATTTTATACGATCTTCGTCGATGTGGCCTTGGCCGCACCGGCAATAAACGCCGGATCGTTTGCCTGCGGCGACGCATCAGAGACGCCTCTAGTCACCTGCGTGCCCGGCGGCGGCCTCACCTTTGCCACCGTTCAGGCAGCGGACGACCACTGGTTGCCCACGGGCCCGGGCGTCGATCCGCGGGTCAATCCTGTCCAGACGGTTACCAACAACCTCCACAACCCCATGGGCGAAACCTACAGCCTCGGCTTCCAATACCAGGTCACGCCGAACGCTGTGGCCGACGTTCGCTACGTCGGAAACCATACGTACGGAAACTTCCAGGCCTTCAACTCGAACCCTGACATCCTCGATGTTCAAAGCGCGTTCCCGGGATACGGGTCGGGGATACCTGTATGCACGACTGTTACGGCTGGCGTGCCAGCGACCGGTTACGGAAGGCCCAACTGCAACTACGGCCCCGTCGAGACGTACGGCAACGGTGCATTCTCCCTCTACGACGCCTTGCAAATGTCGCTGACCACGCGCAACTACCACGGCCTCTCGGGAGTTCTCTCTTATACCTACAGCAAGACCATCGACAACACGGATGACTACAGCATCTCCGTAAACAACAACGGCGGCGGCGGCCAGGCCACGCCCTTCGCTCAGGATCCGCTCAACACGGACGTTGGCGAGCGCGGCCAGAGCGGCAACTCTTATCCCAACATCTGGGGAATTCAGTTGACTTACAACGAACCATGGTTCCACGAGCAGCG
>JASHVH010000424.1 GCA_030039575.1 Acidimicrobiales bacterium
CCACGATCGAGATGTACTCACCGGGGTAGACCGACACCGACACACCGCGCAACGCGTGTACCGGGACCGACCCGGTGGTGTACGTCTTCCACACGTCCACCAGCTGGACGATCGGGCGCCCTGCGGCCAGCGCGTGCGGTGGCGGCTGGTGGGGCGTTTTCGAGTTCGAGTTCGAGGTGGTCATGTCAGCCACCGAAGCCACCGCTAGGGACTTGGAAAGTACCGCCACCACCGAAGCCGGCACCGCCGAAGCCGCTACCACTGAGGCCGCCGAAGCCGGTTCGGCCGCTCGTACTGGAGCCCGAGGAGACGCTCCGCGACAAGGAGGCGATCACCACCTCCTGGCCCGACTTGAGGCCGGACTTGATCTGGGTGTACTCACCGCTTGAGGCCCCGGTCGTCACCGGCTGTGCCACTTCCTTGCCGTTCTTCAGCACGTAGACCACGGAGCCGGAGCCGACGGTGTGCACCGCCGTGGTGGGCACCACCAGGACGTTGGTGACCTGGCTGACCACGATGGAAACGTCGGTGGAGGCGCCCGAGTACAGCCCCGTCGGGGCCCCGGTCACCGTGATCGTCACCGGGAAGGTCGTAACGCCGCTGGACGTCGTACCCAGCTGGCTGATGCTGGTCACGACGCCGTAGGCGGTGGTGTTGGTCCCCGTCGGGGTGATCGTTGCCTGCTCGCCCAGTTGTAGCTGGCTGAGCTGGGAGGTGCTGGCGTCAACGTCGACCACGAAGGAGTTCAGGGGCTCGATAACTATTTCGGTCGAGGAACTAGAGGTCGAGGTCGAGCTCGAGCTCGAGCTCGAGCTACTGCTCGAACTGGCAGAGCCGCTGCTCAGCGTCGTGCTGCCGGCGGAGACGCTCTGGCCAGCCGAGAGGTCGAGGGTGACGACCGTGCCGGCCACAGGCGAGGTGAGGACAGCGTCCTTCAGGTTGGTCTGCGCCTGGGAGACGTCGACCTTGTCGGCCGCCACGGTCGCCTCAGCCGACGCCTCCGAACTGGGGCCCGTGGCTTCGTCGGCTTTCAGGGTGGCTTGCGCCTCGGCCAGCTGCAACTCGGCAGACGACAACGAATTGTCCGCCTGCTGGAGTGTCTGGGCGTCCTTTTCCTGGGTCGAAGTGACGCTGCCCTGGTCAGATTGGACGGTGGCACCGTCCTTTTGCGCCGTCGAAGCCAGGCTGCCCTGGTCGGTCTGGATGGCCTGCTCGTCTTTCTGCAGCGTTGAGGCCAAGGTGGCTTGATCGCTCTGGACCGCTTCCTGGTCCTTTTGCAAGGTGGAGGCCATCGAGGCCTCGTCTGTCTGGACCGCCTGCTGGTCCTTCTGCAGCGTCGAGCTCAGGCTGGCTTGGTCGGTCTGCACCCCCTGCTGGTCCTTTTGCAGTGTGCTCGCCATGGTGTCCTGGTCGGTCTGCACCGCCTGCTCGTCCTTCTGCACGGTGGTGGTCAGGCTGTTCTCGTCCGTCTGGATGGCCTGGTTGTCTTTTTGTTCGGTGGCCGCCAGGCTGGCCTGGTCGTTGGTGACGGCCTCCCGGTCTTTCTGTTCTGTGGCCGCCAGGCTGGATTGGTCGTTGGCAATCGCCTGCTCGTCCTGTTGTACGCTGGCCGCCAGGCTGCTCTGGTCGTCTGCGACCGCTTCCTGGTCCTTGGTCACCGTCTGCTGGGCCGCCGTGACCTGTTGCTGGTCCGTAGTGGCTGCCTGTTGCGCCGCGGAGACCGCGGTCTCGTCTGCGGCGCAGGCCGAAGTGGCCCCGGAACCCGATGACGCCGCGCCGTCACCTTGGCAATCGGCCGCTTCTTTCTGCTGGTCTGCGGAGAGGGTCGACTGGGCCGTAGCCAACGTCGCCTGGTCGCCGCTGAGCGCTGCCTGGTCATCGGCCACCTGTCCTTTGGCCTGGCTGATGGTCTGGTTGCCCTGGGTGCGGGCAGTAGCCAGCTGAGCCTGCGCCTGGGTGATGGTCTGCTTGCCCTGCGAGGTGTCGCTGGCCAGCTGCCCCTCGGCCTGGCTGACGGTCGTATCACCGGAGGCCTTGTCGCTGGCCAGCTGAGCCTCCGCCTGGCTCACAGCCTGTTGGGCCGTCTGGCGGTCACTCGCCATCTGAGCCTCCGCCTGGCTCAGGGTGAGCTGGGCCTGGCTACGGTCGCTCTTTTCCTGTGCTTCGGCCTGGCTGACGGTCTGCTCGGCCTGCTTGCGGTCGCTGTTCTCCTGGGCTTCGGCCTGGCTGACGGTCTGCTCCGCCTGGCTGTGGTCGCTCTTCTCCTGGGCTTCGGCTTGGCTGAGGGTGAGCGCTCCCTGCTTGTCGTCGCTCTTCATCTGGGCCTCGGCCTGGCTGACGGCTTGGCCGGCCTGACTTTTGTCGCTCTGCTCCTGGGTGCTGGCTTGGGACACGGTCTGCTGGGCCTGCTGCTGTGACGTGCCGTTCTGCTCCTCGTCGTCAGCTATGGCCTGCTGGTCCTGCGTCACCGTCATCTGGTCGCTGGTGACGCTGTCCTGGGCCTGCACCACTGTCTGGTTGTCCTCGGCGGAGGCGAGGTTGGCTTCAGCGCTGTCGAGCGTGGCTTGGGCCGACTCGAGGTCGCTTTCGAGTGTCCCCGTCTGCAGGGTGGCCAGTTCCTGGCCGGCCTTGACCGTCTGTCCGGACGTGACTTTGACCCCGTTCACCGTCCCCGCCACGGCAAAGTTGACGTCGGCCTCCGTGGCCGGCTCGATCGTCCCCGTCGCAGAGGTCGTCTCCCGCACGTCGCCGGTGCTGGCCGTTGCGGTGCGGTAGGTGGTCCCACTCGACCGAGTCAGTACGTAAGCCGTGCCCCCTCCAGCCGCCAACACGGCCGCCACCAGGACGGCTGCGGCGCTCTTTTTGTGCCGGCCCAACCAGCTTCGCCGTGGCGGTTGGAGGTCGGGCGGGCCAGCTCCCTCATGCTCAGGCCCGGCTTCCTCGGCGCCCCAACTAGTTACGGGTACAGGCTTTGTTTCGAGCCCGCCCGGCTTCTCGGGTGCCATTGTCATTGTGCAAACCTCTGCGACATGGTGATCGAGGGTAGGTTCGCTAACTTTGGCCGCGCTTAGAGCGGCCTTAACCTTTACTAAAGCGCGGTCATAAAGCAGGCTTGGCGAGGCTAGAAGTCCCGAAATACCACAGGGCCTGCCACATTTGCCGTGTCAGAGGGGTTCCCAGGGATTTCCAAGGTTTCTCTGAGGGTCTTCGGAGCTACCCGTACTATGGCAGCTCAGGCCTCGGATCTAATGCCATCCCGACTGCGGAGCTTAGGGGCCCGTCTGCCTCCTCCGCCCGTCCTCCAAAGGGCCCTTATATTTTCTGTCGGAGCTTAACGCGAACGCCTTGAATGTCACTTACGGGATCGAAGACATCATTTCAACGCGGGCAAACTTACCTCAGGCCCAAGCCAATATTTATGAATAGCGAGTTTTAGCAATTGCTTTCCCGTTGTCGGTCCTGCCCGCCGCCCCCCGAAATCACGACCATACCGAGAGTAGGCCATGCCCATTCTCCACAAAGGACCAGGGCCCAACGGCCAAATCATCAGAACGTCCGGCCCAGAGTGGCGAGGACTGGGCAATGGGCCGTCCCCCTGGCCACATGGACACTGGTATTGGGGCCCACCTGGGCGGGACGTCGGCTGTCCGCGTGATGCTGCACTGTTGCGGCCAGCCAGGGCGCGACTCCTCCCACCGCTTGTCGTTGCCTCCCCGCTCGCCCAGCTGCGGAGGTGGTCGGCACCCAGAAGCTTGGGCGCGAGCCAGTCCCACCGCTGCCTCGGCGGCCCTCTGCCGACCACGCCGCTACCGACGGTTACTGGCTCGTGGCCGGATGAACCCTCGCCTTGTGTTGCCCTTCAGCTGCCCAGGATCTTGGCTTTCTCGGCGGCAAACTCCTCCTCGGAGAGAACGCCCTGGTCCTTGAGGGCGGCCAATTTGGTGAGCCGCTCGATGTCATCTTCCGTCGGCCCTTGTTCCACCGGCGCAGCCGGGACGGCTTCGGGCTGAGGCTGCGGCTGCGGCTGCGCCGCCGCATATTGCTCCTGTTCCCCCGCGTACCGTTCCTCTTGGCGGCGGGCCACGCGGCCGCTGACCGCAGTTGCAGTACCGACCACCACTGCCGTGCGGGCCATTTCACGCCCGATAGGCCGTCGTATCATAATGAGCTCCTTCCTAAACCGAAGCGGTCCGGCTGGTTGCTGTTAGTTCGGCCATCGCCTGCTCCACGAGGTCGTGGGGGATCCGGGCCCCTTCAAGGACCACGCCATTGGCGTTGCGGATTGCCGTGGCCAGCTCGGTCGCCCAGGTGTCCTCCCAGACCAACAGGGCGGCTGACGAATTGGGTTCCAGCGCCGCGCCCGCATAGGCCACGTCCTCCTCCGTGAGCAGGCCGCCAGCCTCGCCCTGGAGGTCTGCGAAAGGTGCCAGTTCCTCTATCTGGTCGAACTCGAAAGCGGTAACGTTGCCGTCGGCATCTTTACCCACGAACACCAGGTCGATGACCCGGACCGTGTTGTTCTCGATAAGCCGGCCGAGGGCGGGGGCGATCTCACCCGTGAACTTGTTGCCGGGAAAGCCTATTAGGAGGTACTCGACTGGCCCGATGTTCATGTCGGCCTGTCCTCGCGAAGCCTATGTAACACCGAGAGTTGCATTGCGGACTACTCCTTTCGGTTCGTTTGGTCACGGGCCCGGGTCGTTGCCGGTCCGGAGCTTCCGTGGTCGAGCCCGCCGGTTCAAGTCAGCCGGCCCGTCCAACAGCCCCCACCATAGGGACAAGTGGGTCGGTCCCGCTTCACCCGCATTAGGTGGGATCCAGGGAACCGGTATGGCTGGAGCCGCCGGGTGAAGCAGAGTGGCGATTGGGCGGAACAAGGTCCGGGGGATGGCACACGGGCTGATGAGGACCATCGCCTTCGCCGGTGGTCCCCAACGGGGCCCAGAAGAAGACGGGGGCAGACTGCGTCGGCATCGGAATTCGGCCGAGAAGTCAAGAGGGTCTTTCGATAGGCAGGGCCCGGGCGTTCACGAGTAGCTGAATTTCGGCGGTGGCCAAGGGGAGCCCAAATTGGTCAGCCAAAATGCGGAGGATCTCGGGGCCGTGCACGGTACGCACCTCGCGCTCCCAGCCCCCACGAGTAGTCGTCAGCTCGTCGCCGATCAGGGACACCCGAACATCGTCGCCGGCCTTCTGAGCGATGACCCGGGACGTGAAGGCGGAACGTGGGTTGGTGGACGTGTACCAGTTGAAGACTCTGTAATCGATCGGCCACCGGGGCTCAAAAGTAAAGACGTACAACTCCAACCAGCCCTCAGCGCGCCTCGATTCCAGGCCCCAAGTCCCCCCGTCCAGGTCGGCCAACCGGTACTCCCAGCCTCCCGAGCCTTGACGGACCGTGGTCCCGGGCTCCATCGGGAGCGGCTCCAGAAGGCCGTCTCCTCCGAAGCCCACGTCCGCCAGCCAACGCTGGCCTCCGGCGTCGACACAAAGGCACATGTGGGACATGGGCCGGCTCGTCATTTCGGCGCCCATGGTGACCCGGGCGCTCAGGCCGGTGAACGAGAACCCGATCCGTTCGAGCACGGCTGCGAACAAAAGGTTGTGCTCAAAGCAGTAGCCGCCTCTTTGGGAGCCGACCAGCTTGGCTTGCAGGTTGGCGATGTCGAGCTCGACCGGCCGCCCGAGCAGGATGTCCAGGTTCTCGAACGGGACGGACGCGACGTGGCACCGGTGCAGTTCCCGCAGTGCGGCTACGCCCGGCTCCAGCGGGCCTCTGTAGCCGGTTCGCCGGAGGTAAGCGCCTAGGTCGAGCTGCTGCGAGCCCCAAAGTCGTTCGCCCGGCGCGGCCGTCACCAAGTGGGCCTCGGTGCGGGACCGGAGATGTTCGAGGACTTTGAAGCCAAGGTCTTAGCTTTGGCGGTGGTGGTTAGCGCGTCTCAGAGCCTAATGGCTAGCTTCCTCGATCGTGGGGCCCAACGGCTCAACCGGGTTCCCCGAAGGCCCCTCTGGGATGGTCGGCTTGTCACCGGCCCCGTCCACGATGTCTTTACTGGACCGCACGCCGCCCTTTTCAAGGTCTGCAGCCAGTTCCTCTATTGTGAAAGGAGATCGAGATGATGCTCGGCAGCCCGGCAGAGCGGGCTTTGACGGCCATCGAGCTGGCCCGGGACGGTCGCTTCGTCGACGTGCATGGACTGTTCGCTCAGCAGCTGCGCCCAATGGTGTCCCCTGAGGCGTTGCGAGCCGCCTGGGATGCCGAGATAGCCCGGCTCGGCCCGGTCTCGTCTGTCGGCACCCCGGTCACAGAACCGGGGCCGCAAAACATGGTCGTCGTGAAGGTGTTGTTGACGTGCGAGCGTGGAGCCCTGGCAGTGGTGGCCACCCTCACCGCAGCCGGCCAACTGGCCGGGATCCAGTTGGCGGCGCCCAGCGCGGCGGTCCCAGCCGCACCTTGGGTGCCCGCGGACTACGTGAGCACCGATCACTTCGAAGAAGAGGAGGTCTCGTTGGGCTCTGGCCCGCTGGCGGTGCGGGGGACTTTCAGTACCCCCAAATTGGGCGAACGCGGCCCCGGCATCGTGCTGCTCGCCGGCTCGGGCCCGAGCGACCGGGACGAGACCATCGGGCGCAACAAGCCGCTGAAGGACCTGGCTTGGGGCCTGGCCAGTCGTGGCGTTGCGGTGTTGCGTTTTGACAAGGTCACCTTCGCCCACCCTGGTGCGGTCAAGGCAGACCTCGGCTTCACGGTGGCCGACGAGTACATCCCCCACGCCACGGCTGCACTGCGCATCCTCTCCTCGCACACGGCAGTGGACCACCGGCGGGTTTTCCTCGGTGGGCACAGCCTCGGTGCCACCATCGCCCCAAGGGTGGCGGCCGCGGGACCGTCGATCGCGGGGCTCGCCCTCTTGGCGGCGGGGGCCCAGCCATTGCACTGGGCCGCCGTCCGTCAAGTCCGTTACCTCGCCTCGCTGAACCCCGGCACCTTCGTCGCCTCGCAGCCGGTCATCGACACCATGACCGAACAGGCGGAACGAGTCGACAGCGCCGGCTTGTCACTGTCAACCCCGCCGAGTGAATTGCCCTTCGGTACCCCGCCCGCTTACTGGCTGGACCTACGCACCTACCAGCCGGCCGAGGTGGCCGCCAACTTGGGCAAGCCCGTTCTGATCTTGCACGGCGGGCGCGACTACCAGGTGACGGTCGATGACGACCTGGCCATCTGGCAGCGTGCTCTTGATGGCAGGCCGGATGTGACCATCCGGGTTTACCCGGCCGACAACCACTTGTTTTTCCCGGGTAGCGGCCCGTCCACGCCGGCCGAGTACGAACCCGTTCAGCACATGGACCCGCAGGTCGTGTCCGACCTGGCGGACTGGCTCAAGGGGAGAGCGGCTTGAGCCGGTAGCCGGTCACCCGACCTGGCCCGCTTGCTGCCTCGTAGCCACGTTCAGGCGGTTCCATAGGTTTATGAGGCCCATCCCGATGATCAGCGACGCCAACGCTCTGTCGTCGTAGTAACGAGCGGCCTCGTCCCAGATCTCGTCAGGGACTGGGTCGGGGCGGTCGGCCAGGCGGGTTACCGCTTCGGTGAGCGCCAGCGCAGCTCTCTCGGCGTCGTCGAAATAGGGCGAGTCCCGCCAAGCAGACACCGCGAACAGGCGCTCATCGCTCGTCCCCGCTTTCTTCAATGCGCGGGAGTGCATATCGACACAGATGCTGCAGCCGTTGATCTGGCTGGCCCGCAGGTGGACAAGTTCGGCCGTGGTCTCGGGCACATCGTCGTTCTTGGCCGCTTTGCTGGCGGCCGACAGCGCCTTTAGGGCCTCCGGGATAAGGGCCACGGGGTGCTCTATGCGTTGCCTCGATAGCGTGGTTGCCGTTTCGTTCATGGTGTGGTCCTCCAAGTTCCTCGTTATTTTCTCTTTGGCGGAGCGGGGCACCTCGCGCGGGGCACCCGGGCAGCCAGCGCGACAAGGTGCACCATTGCGCTGCCGGGGAGGCCCACGCCGCCCTTGCGTCTCCTAAGACAATCCTGGGCAGCCAAATGTGACAGCTGGGCCGAGGGAGGCCCCAGCCGTGGTCTTCGAGCGCCAAGGGGCCCTGCCGGGGCCAACTGGACCTCCACCCACGGGTGGCATGCACCAACTTGGCCCCTTGGTGGGTAATAATTCAGGCCAGCGCCCGCACCAGCGGCGCCTGTGAGCTTGACGGACCGCCAGTGAGCCAAGCCTTTGCCACACACCTCGTCTACCGGGGCTCATGGAACAAGGTGAGGGAGAGACGCCCGCTCGCTCCGGACGGTCCCAGGTCTAGCTCCTGAGAGGCGTCTTGTGCCTGTGACTGCAGCAAGTGGCCGCCGGCTCTCTCAGGCAGTTCCCCAGGCCCCTATGGGCAAGGCCTTTCGGGGCGATATACAAGGCCTGCGCGCCCTTGCCGTGCTTGCAGTTGTCTTCTACCACGCTCATGTTGGCTTTCTCGGCGGGGGGTACATCGGTGTCGACGTGTTCTTCGTCATCTCCGGGTTCCTCATAACGGATTTGTTGTGGAGGGAGCTCGAACGCACTGGCCGGATCTCTTTTTCTTCCTTCTATAGCCGGCGCGTCCGTCGGCTCCTTCCCGTGGCCATGCTCGTCCTGTGCGTGACTATGGTTGCCTCTCTTCGGTGGCTCCCGCCCCTCGAGTTGCGATCCGTTTGGAAAGACGGGCTGGCCACCGCGCTGTACGGGGGGAACTACCGCTTCGCCGCTGTCCAGACGAATTACTTGATGTCTTCGGCGCCGCCGTCCCCGTTCCAGCAGTACTGGTCCCTCGGTGTGGAGGAGCAGTTCTACCTGCTTTGGCCGCTCCTGTTATTGCTTGCGCCGGTCGCAATTTGGCGTTGGTCGGGATCCCGGGCCTCTTTCGCCGCCTCTCCCGGGGAACGCCCTGCGCACGCCAGGATGGCGCCTCCTTCACGCTTGCCCGCTTTCGTCGTGTTGGGGATAATCGCGGTTAGTTCGTTCGCTTTCTCGCTGTGGTTGACCCGGGCCGACCAGCCTTGGGCCTTTTTCTCCCTTCCTACCAGAGCTTGGGAGCTGGCGGCGGGAGGCCTGGTCGCCCTAGGCGCCCCAGTACTGCGCCAGGCGTCAGTTGGCATCGCGACCGTGGCGGGTTGGGCCGGCCTGGCGGTAGTGGTCGTTTCGGCCATGGCACTTACTTCCCTTACTCCTTTCCCGGGCATCGCCGCCGGGGCGCCTGTCCTGGGAACAGCCGCCGTCTTGGGCGCCGGCCTCAGCGCGGTCAGGTGGGGACCGGTCGCGCTGTTGGACAGAAGGCCGATGCGCTTTGTCGGGTCCATCTCCTACTCCTGGTACCTATGGCATTGGCCGGTATTGGTCCTCGCCCCTTTCGTGATAGGCCATTCCCTCTCGGAAGGGACCGACATACTTTTGGCGGCCGCCAGCGGCCTTTTGGCTTGGGTCACGTACCGTACGATCGAGGAACCTGCCAGGCGCTCCGTTTGGTTCGCCCAGCGGGCGCGCCGCACCCTGGCCGGAGGGTTGGGGTTGACCGCCGCCGGGGTGGGTGCCTGCCTGGTGGTCGCCGTCCTCCCGGCCAATTTGATCGGCCACGGCGAAGCCCCGTTGGGCGTCCTCGGCTCGAATTCGAAGCTGACCTCTTCCATTGGTGGTGCGGGCCGGCTCAGGCCCGCTCCGACAGCACTCGCGCTCGCTGAAGCCCGTCTGGCCGACGATCAGCAACAAGTGGCCAAAGCCCTGGAAGACTCGGCCCGCATGCTCGACGTCCCGAGCAACCTTCAGCCCTCGCTCATAGATGCCAGTTCTAGCGAAGCCGCCCCTTTCCTTGACGGTTGCCTACTCGGTTTTACCTCCACCTATGTGCCGCCCTGCGTGTTCGGCGATACCGGTTCGCATACCACTGTGGTCCTGTTCGGTGACTCGCACGCCGCCATGTGGTTCCCCGCCCTTGACGAATTGGCCAACGCCAGGCACTGGCGTCTGGTCGTTTGGACCAAGGCCACGTGCCCCCCGGTGGACGTCACGCTCGTCAGCCCCGACCTGGGACGGACCTATTTCGAGTGCGACGAGTGGCGAAGCGATGTCACGGCTCTTATCCGGTCCATGCACCCATACCTGGTGGTGCTCGGCATCGCCCCTAATTACGACGCGCCTTATGACATCGTCCAAGACGGGCCTGCATGGCTGGCCGGGATAGAAAACTCCGTCAGGACGCTGCGTTCCAGCGGGGCCCGGGTGCTGGTCCTCGGGTCCGTCGAGTCGCCTGACTGGGTGGTGCCAGACTGCCTCTCTGCCCATCTGGACGACGTCCCGGCGTGCAACGTGACCCCCCGTCAGACGCATGATGGGCCGGGCCTCGTTGGCTACGACAACGCCGGCATAATCGCCGAGCGCAACGCAGTGGTACGCGGCGGTGGTGCATTTGTTGATGTAAAACCCTGGTTCTGCACCACCACTACGTGCCCTGTCATCGTCAACAACGTGCTCGTCTTTCGCGACAACAGCCACATAACGGTGCAGTACGCAGATTATTTGGCACCGCTGATCAATGACGAGGTGAACCTCGTCCTGCGCGCCCGCTGACAAGGCGGGACCGTTTGTTCCCCACCCGCGGGCTGCCGCCGGCCGCCTACGTCAACCGCTCGAAAGCCGTATCGTCGTAACTCGAGAAGAAGTCCTCGAGGCCGCCGCACAGCGCTTCGAAGGACGGGGCCATGTACAGCACCGGTTGGTAGCGCGTGATGTCGTACTCGGTTGCGCCCATCTCGGCGAAGTTCACCGGGCGGATGTCGGCGTGCTGGAAGGCGTCGAGCTCACCGAAGGAGGAGAGGATACCGGCGCCGTACGCCTTCGGTTCTCCGTCTTCTTTCACGACGCCGAACTCCAGGGTGAACCAGAACACCCGTGACATGAAGCCGAGGGCCGCAGGTGACTCCGTCCGGCTGACGGCTTTGCCCACCTCTTCGTATATGGCCGCGAAGCGGGGATTGGCGATCTGGTTCGCGTGGCCGACCACCT